>JALONJ010000438.1 GCA_025455045.1 Microscillaceae bacterium
TTCATTTTGCTTGGTAATGTTCAGAATCACTGAAAAGCGAGAGCTTTTCAGAATTCAATGGAATTCCCAAAGGCAATTCCTGAAAAGTGGTGAAGATTCTTTAATATTAATTGCTTTGTATTCATTCCTGATTAAAAATCTTGATAATGTGTATAAAATAATTAATTTTCTAAGGTATAAAATAACAACTTGAATCGCTGACATAATTGAATAATCGAAAAATGTGGACTGAATTTTTAGTTGGAAATATTTAATTTTGCCTAAAAAGAAGGATAAAATGAGCAAAAAACTAATTCGTTTTGATTGGGCAATGAAAAAACTGCTTCGCCATAAGGCAAATTTTGATGTGTTGGAAGGTTTTTTGAGTGAATTGCTCCGTTTTGATGTAATGATTGAAAGTATTTTGGAAAGTGAAGGCAACAAAGCCGATGAATATGACAAATATAATCGGGTAGATATTTTGGTAAAATCTTCAAATGATGAGTTGATGCTGGTGGAAGTTCAGAATGACTCTGAAATTGATTATTTTCAACGTATGTTGTATGGAGCATCAAAATTAGTTACTGAGTATATCAAAGAAGGCGAGCCTTACGGCACTATCAAAAAAATTTATTCTATCAATATTGTCTATTTTGGTTTGGGGCAAGGCGATGATTATTTATATGAGTACAAAGGCGAGTTTGTAGGTTTACATCAAAAAGATATTTTATCGCCCAGCCCACCACAAAAGCAAGATTTCAAAGTCAATAAAATATCAGATATTTTTCCCAAATATTTTTTATTGAAAGTCAATAATTTTGATGATGTAGCCCAAGATACTTTAGATGAATGGATATACTTCTTAAAAAATAGCGAAGTAAAAGATGAATTTAAAGCCAAAGGGCTGGACAAGGCAAAAGAAAAATTGCGCTATGAAGGTCTCACTTAGGAAGAAAAGAAGATGTATGACCGCTTTCAAGAGAATCGGCGCATTGAGAAAAGCATAAGCTACACCGCAAAGTTGGAAGAAAAAAGAGAAATTGCTAAAAAGCTTATGAAAAGAGGTCTGTCAGACCAAGAAATTTCCAAAGATACAGGACTTAAAATCGAACAAATACAAGAATTACGAACCGAAAAATAAAAAAACCACCCAAAATACCGCAATGGCAAATTAAGCGCAATGACTTGCAAATTTGCTTTTATTTTTAAAATTTGGGCTTACCTTGCGAGGCACCTAAGTGCCTCACAAGGCAAAGATAAGTGAGTTATGTTCCACCTTTGGCGGAATCCATCCGGCGCACCAAGCGACAAAACCATTATCAATACAATTTATAATTTATCAAAAATGAAAAAAATTAGTTTATTTATTTTATTTAACCTCCTCATTATCAGCTCTTTAATTGCGCAAAGCGACCCACAAATAGACCGCCCGATTCAACAATGTATTTTGCAAAACCCAGACAAAGTAAGTCTGCTCAAAAAAGAGTTTAGCATTGGACACTGGCTCGGCAAATTGATTAGCAATTGCGAAAAACTCCAATCCAGCTCGGGCAAAGCCGGTGGACCGCACGTAGTAGTTTTGCTTGAAATGGAAAAAGAACTTGATGAATTGCTGGTATTGGCAGAAAATTGCAAAAACCTCAGCGACCCCAAAGTGAAAGATAACTTGACCGAAATGAAAAAAGTGTTTCAAGCCAAAGAAAAAGTTGAGACCTTTCAAAAAGGCACGACCAATACCGAAAACAACAATACGCTGTTTGATGAAGATGATGAAATTACGACAATGAGTATCACGCGCGGGGGAGCCGGTAAAATTAAAAATCTAGCCGAAAAAATTAAAAAAACCTTAAAAAAATAAGCCATTCAAGAGCCTAATGCCCCCAATTGGGCGCATTAGGCATTAATTGATTGGTACTGGACTAAAATGAATTTTAAATTTTGAAAAAATTTATAAATTTTTTCGGTTAATTACCTGATTTTCAATACATTACCTTTCATTCAAATCTTTATAAACTATTGTATTTTTGCCAAATTTTGACTCCAAATACAGGCTTTTATGAAAATGTATCAAATTTTATGGGCGACAATATTGAACAGCGTAGTGTTACATTCAATCGTTTTTGCCCAAAATACCAACTTCAAATACACCACCCAAACTATCAAACCCTCGACGGTAGTGGTACTCCATAGTGGCAGTCAGACTTGGGTGGGCGGCACTTCGCGCCAAATTGTTGAAGTCAAATTGCCCCCCAATACCGTTAGTTGGTATTTTTCTTATGGTGCTTATACCGAAGCCGCACAAGCCCAAAAAAGCCAAGGAATGGTGGGTTTGGCGGCACAATTGCTCAAACTGGTCGACAACACCGGCATATCTACCATTGCGGTCAATCAATTGTTAGCTCCTTCGGGGAGTGCCTATTGCGACATTGCCTTTTTTGATGCCTATGAACAAGCCAAGCGGTTTGAAGACAAAACCGATTACAATTTGCTGGGCGAAGGCTTCCAAATGGTAGAAAAATACAGCGTAAAAAATCATAAATCGGGTATTGTCAAAATTGAAGATAAAAAATACCTGAGTGGTACTTTTTATTTGGGTTTGCGCAATCCGGTGTCGTTTGGCGAAATCAATTTGATGTACGAAATAGCCGCCGTGGTGCAAGAAACAGTCATAAATAAACCCGCCGAAAAAACCAAAGACCAAATCATTGCCGAAAAAACCTCCCAGCTCAAAAAACTAAGTCTGGAAAAAAAACACCCCGAAGCCGCCGAACTTTGCAAACAATTGATTGACTTGGGGCAAAATCAGTTTTATGCCCAATTGGGTTGGAATTTGATTTTGAGCAAGCAATACACCCAAGCCCTCAAATACTTGGAAAAAGGCGCGAGCATCGATGCCCACGACTTGTACATTCAGGGCAATTTGGCACACGCCTACCTACTCACCAATGAATACGACCAAGCCAAAGCCATTTATCAAAAATACCTCAATCAGAATGTTGGGTTTAATTATTCTTGGCTAGAAATGATAAAAAATGATTTGCAAACTCTTGAACAAAATGAAATCAAACACGATGATTTCAAAAAAGTAAAAAAATTGTTGAAATTATAATTTCCAATTAACTTATTGATAGTCAATTGATTATATTCAAAATAAAATGAAAATCCATCGAGAAGGCAGGCTTTTGTTAGCGATTTTGGCAGGTATAGGTTTGATTTTGATTGTTGCGGCTATTTATACTCGTAACTATTTGATTATCAGTACTTTAATCGTGTATTTGATTTTTTTTGGTTTGATATTACAGTTTTTTCGCCACCCGAGTCGCACTACCCCTCAAAACGAAAATCAACTCATAGCTCCGGCAGATGGCAAAATTGTAACCATCGAAAAAACCTTCGAGAGCGAGTATCTGCAACAAGAATGTTATCAAATCTCGATTTTTATGTCGCCTTTCAACGTCCACGTCAATCGCAATCCGGTAAGTGGCAAAATTGTGTATTTCAAATACCACGCGGGCAAATATCTCGTAGCTTGGCACCCCAAATCGAGTACCGAAAACGAAAGAACTACTTTGGTATATGAAACCAAACAACAAAAAATGATTTTGGTGCGGCAAATCGCAGGGGCAGTCGCCCGCCGAATATGCTGGTATGTTGCTGAAAATCAGTCAGTTATACAAGGTGAAGAATTTGGGTTTATCAAATTTGGCTCTAGAGTTGACGTGTTTTTGCCCTTAAATGCCGACCTCAAAGTACAAATCGGCGATAAAACCCGAGGCGGCGAAACGGTTTTGGTAGAGTGGAAATGAAATGTGGCTAAATGCCTGATAATCAATTGCTTTTTTTAACTTCGGCAAAGCTCTAGAGCTTTGCCGAAGTTCAGAATTTCAAAAATTAAGATTTTTGAAATAGAATTGAATAATCCATAAACATCATTTTCTCCTCACTCCTCACTCCCCACCAACTTACCTTTTACTCTCAACAAATTTCATAAACTCCTCGCGGTCGCTGGCAAAAGTAAACACGTCAGAAATGATATAATAATTTTGCTGGTCGGTAGTAAATTCATAAGCAAATTTTGCCAAATCCATTTGGTCTTTGCCAAAAGTAAACAACTTGACTAATTCTTTGATTTGTTGCGAAGCAAAGCATTTTTTGATGCGAATCAGGCTTTTGGCTAGGCTCAATTTTGAATTATTGAAAGGCTCTTTGCTCACTCTTTGGCGCACATCGGCAAACTCTTGGGCAGTGAGGGCGCACGGAGTCCAAGTATTGTTATTGTTGGGGTTATTGCCCAAAACAGCCAACAAGTTTTGCTGATTAGATTGATTGCTAAATACTTGTACAGCTTGCGCATAATTTCCCACATCATACACCCTATTATAAACGCGTTTCAAAAACTCGAGGCGGTTGTTTTCGTTACCCAGCAAAGTTGCCAAACGCATCAATTGAGCCGTGGTAAGGCAATTGTTATTTGCCAGATTGCCCATTCGGTCTATTTTGTTGTTTTCAGTATTCAAATTGCTGATTTCCCAAGCGGCGCGATAAAAGTCGTTGTCATTCAAAGGGTTTTCGCAACGCCGCGCGCCCGTATAATCCAAGTGATTGGGATAAATGAGATTGGGAAAATTGAGTGTGGTGTTTGAGTTGTTGTTGGGGTTATTGTTGCCCAAACCATTGCGCATTTTGATTTCCCAGATATAATCGTGCAAAATAAAAACCGTAGAAAAATATTGGAAAGCATTATACACTTCATAAAAATTGTGGCGGTCCGAAGTCCGCAAATAAGCAATCTTGGCAAATTCTAGGCGAGCGTAGTCATCTTGAAACAAATCGGCAATTTCTTTGACCTGCACACTCGACAAGCAATTGCCCTCCACAAATTGCCGCGCCACCGACGAGCGTTGGGTATCTGACATTTGGGTTTGAATCTCGCGTTTACGCTGTTGAAACGTAAAATTGACCACCGGCTGGGAGCAATTGACCAACACAGGGGAGTTTTGCGCCAAAATATCCCAAGCCATCAACAAACCAAAGATTAAAAAAAAGGAGCGTTTCATATCAAATTTAGTTTAGAAATTAATTAACGTGAATATTTAAAAGCATATTTAAAAAGTACAAAAAATTAAAGTTTTAAAAAAATAATTCCAAATCCCCCAAGCCCCCATCCTGCGTGGAGTTTTGTTCAATTGCTATCTCTTAATAACCTGATTACCAAATATTTATACGGATTTAGATGGTTTTGAACGCTGATTACGCAGATTGTTAAGATTGTGATG
>JALONJ010000439.1 GCA_025455045.1 Microscillaceae bacterium
TTTCGGTGCAGGCTTGATTTTTTGTTTCTTTTTTATCAAGAAAAAAGAAAGTTGTAAAAAAAAGTGTATTTATAATCACCTCATTATCAATTAGTTACAGAAAGCCTATTTTTAAATATTCTAAAAAATCAAACATTCGTTTAAAATTTCTATAGTGGGAATTGCTGAAAATTACATAACCTCTTGATAATCAATTACTTATAAAAACTATCCGAAGTATTGTCTATATTAATTCTTCATTATTAATTCTTCATTATTCATTCTTTACTCTCCATTACATAGCATTATACAGTTTCCTCGACCAGCAAAATATCATTTTCCAAAAGAGCAATGACTTGGATTTTTTTGCCGGTGGCAATTTGTTCGCCCGAAGTTTTGGCATCTAACTCACATAATTGCCCTTGTACCACTACGGTTATTTTGCCAGTTCCGCGCTCGTGGGCGGGAATGGTCAAATAGACTTCGCCCTCTACGCCAATCGCCCGATTGAGATCTAAGGTGCCATCGGCAGTTTGTTTCAACAATTGGCTAAACATCCAAGCCCAACCGTACATAGTGCCATAACCTAGCCCGCCGCCCAACAAAGCACTCAAAACCGGCGACAAATCTCGATTCAAGCCCACAATGCTTGTCCAACCAAATACCATTAAAAAAATAATGCCGTTTTTGATATTCCAGAGTTTGGGTTGATTGGCTTGTTTTTGGGAAGTGATACCGGCATCGCCGTAGTCTGAGAGGGTCATATCCAAGCGACTATCGGCTATTTCGTGATGACTATGGTCAAAACCCAAGAAACTCAACCCGGTTTGAATCAAAAACACCAAACTTGCCGAAGGCGCAATCACCCACAAAAATTTTTCAAAAAAACTCAAAGCTTCCCACCATTCATTCATATTTTAACTCGAATATTTTAAAGTATATTAAAAAAATACAAAAATAGATTTATAAAAAAACAGGGTAAAATTCGGTAAAAAATGTCAAAACTTCGGACAAGGAAAAGATTTATAGTTTTTCTTTTTTGTCCCTACCCGAGTTTTGGGAACGAGCAAAAACCGCATCGAGATTTCGTGCGCCCCGCCGGTGTCGGGTCCCAGATTAGAAATGGTCAAATCATAACTATACCCAAAATTGAAATTGCCCATTTGTAAACCCACCAAGCCAATCAAAGCCTCGTTGTTGCCAATGCCGATTTCGTATTCTTTGATAGGAATACCCCGATACCACAAACCAAAAATGACCGGTTCTAAGGTAAAGTATGCGCCAATATCCAATTGGTCAAAACTGCCCTGGTGTTTGTAAAGCAAAGTCGGGGTAAAACTCCGTTCGCGGTAGCCTTCGCGGTATTGGTCGCGGTAGTTTTCGCCTTTGACCAAAGGAAATTTTGCCCCGATTTGCAAGGTATAACGCACAGGTAAGCGATAATCGACCGGCTCGGCGTTGTTGTTGGCAAACTGCAAAATCCGTTGGTCAGGGCGCAACATATTATGGACTGACAAGCCCAGCCAATATTTTTCGGAATACAAAAATAAACCACTCGATAAATTGACATATTGCTTGAAATCACCTGCCAATTTTTCGGCGGTGGGCGAAATCGCCCCGGTACTGAGGTAGTTTTGCAATTGGTCGCCAAACAATAAATCGGAAAATTGGGCATCGCGGCGCACAAATGAACCTTGCATTCCGGCTCTTAAATTCCATTTTGAATTGAGCTGCAAATCGTATGCATATTGCAAACCAATGTCTTGAGAGCGAAAACCCGAAGCCGCCACATCGGAAGTATAAATCAAGCCCACGCCACTGCGATAGCGGTCAAAATAATGGTCGATGGACGCTGAATAAGTCGTAAAATTGACCTCCAAACCGGGCCATTGGTTGCGCCAATTGAACATAAAGCGGGTATATTCGCCCGAACCCGCCAAAGCCGGATTGGTGTAGAGCGGATTGGCATAAAATTGCGAAAATTGGGCATCTTGAGCAATGGCATTGGAAAACAAGCTCAATAATCCAAGTCCTATACAAAAACTAATTTGCCATAATGGAGTTTTCATAACTCAATTTTAAAACTTTTCGAGTTCATTTGCAAGTGAGTTTGGTAAGTGCATTAATAAAGAAAGTGATTTTTTTGATAAATATCTGATAATCAAAGGATTATGTTAGTAAATTTACCGATTTTATTATCGTGTATCGGTTATAAACTACAACCGCCTGAATTGACAGCTAAGTTGGATTGAGCCTTTTTATGGTCTATATTTAAGGAATTAAATCATTCTACTTTGGCAATGAGTGAGCGGATTTGAGTTATTTATTAAGTTTTACCAAAGGTTTTTGATTTTAATTGTATTTTTTTATGTTTGATGTGTGTCTATGGGTTCAAAAATTGAAAATGCTATTGTTATGCATAATTATTAGGTTTGAGACACTAAGGAAGCCGATTATCAAATATTTCGTTATTTGAAGAAAAGTGTCCTAAATAAAATTTATTAAAATCTTCAAAATTATTGAAATTTAAAGAATCGATATCATATATACTAAATTTATGCACCTCCCAAAACTTATTTAGATATATTATTGCGCCATAATTATCACCAATAACTTTTAATTTTGGAAACAATGTTATCAGCTTTTTTATTAGCTGGAAATATTGGTATCTACTAAAATTAGTGATAGCATCCATATTTGTAATATATACTCTATCATCTTCAGAGATGGCATATACCATTAGTTGGGTTATCAAAAGCTCAAAACCATCCAGTTTAGCTACCTTTAAATCTAAATCCTTAAGAAATTCAATATTTATTTGTTTTAATGAATCTATAAAGCGAAATCTTTTTAATAGACTCTCCAAAGTGACTTCAGCATATTTTTCTTGGAATATATGAGGGTTTTGATAAAAAAACATACTGTTCATATTACATTTTCTCTCAAAATTTAGTATTTCACCAGCTAAATCCTCAATTGTTGATATTAACAAATAAGATTTATTTGTTTGAAATTCATACTTAGGAATGGGGGTATTTGCTACTATATTGTACTCATTAAAAAATAAATTAAGTATATTCATTATAAATATCAATCTGTTGTAAAATCATAACTTGTCTTTTATTTCGTCTTTGAATCAGCTATAAATTATTGATTATCAATCATTTATACATTTTCCTGCCTCTTGCTCACCGCTATTGCCTTCGGTAGAAAGCTGGCAGGTAACTACTTGATTATCAATTAATTAACCTCCAACAGTTCTTTGGCACTCGTAATGGCACTTTCGGAAGGAGTAGAGCCACTGATCATTTGGGCAATGGTATAGATGCGCTCATCGCTTTCTAGTTGTTTAATACGGCTCACGGTGCGGTCGGCGGAGTCATCTTTATACACAAAATAGTGATAATTGCCTTTGGCGGCGATTTGGTGCAAGTGGCTGATGGCTATGAGTTGGTGACGTTGAGACATTTTTTTGAACATTTGCCCCATTTTGAGGGCTATTTCGCCCGAAATGCCGGTGTCAATTTCATCAAAAATAATAGTAGGCAAGGCAGTTTTTCCGGCTAATATATACTTGATAGCCAGCATCAAACGCGAAAATTCGCCCCCCGAAGCTACACGACTAATTTCTTGCGGGGCAATGCCTTTGTTGGCACTAAACAAAAAATTGATTAGATCGATGCCTTCATTGGTCGGTTCTAGGCGGTCGAGGGTGATTTTGACGGTAGCATTTGCCATTCCTAAATCCGCCAACAAGCCTTTCAATTCATTTTCAATCAATTCTATGACATCTTGCCGCGAAGCCGATAAAATTTCGGCTTGGGCAAGCAAGGTTTTTTGGGCTTCGGCAAGTTGGGCTTTGGCATTGGCAAGTTCTTCATCAAAGTTTTGAACTTTTTTGACTTTATCGGCTAGGTTTGCCTCAATTTGCAATAGCTCGGCAATGGTAGTTACCTGATGTTTTTTTTGCAAATTATAAATCAGGCTCAGGCGGTTGTTTACTTCCTCGATTCTTTCGGTACTAAACTCTATTTTTTCTTCTTCACGCTCTATTTCTTTGCTTATGTCTTGCAACTCGATGCGACAACTCTCCAGCCTGTCGCGTAAGTCATTGAAAATCAAGGACAAATCGGCAATAGAGTTCATACCATTGACCAAAGACTTCAGTTCGTCGAGGGCTGAGTGTTCGGAATGAGAAAGAAATTGCAAAATTCGGTTCAGCTTAGTTTTTACCTCTTCGGCGCGTTCAAGGAGTTGGAGTTCATTTTCCAGTTCTTCTTGTTCGGGAGCTTGTAAACGGGCTTTGTGGAGTTCTTCCCACAAAAAGAGATTGTAGTCATATTCTTTTTGAAAATCCTTAAATTCGGTTTGGAGTTTGTGATAGCGGCTTCGAGTTTGGGTATAGGCTCGGTAATAGACTTGATATTGGGTGAGTATTTCGCGGTTTTGGGCATAAGCATCTACTACATTCAACTGATACAGATTATTACCCAACAACAAGGTGTCGTGCTGAGAGTGAATGTCAATCAACCGAAAGCCGATTTCTTTCAAGGCATCTAAAGTAACGGGGGTATCATTGATAAAAGCCCGCGATTTACCACTGGGGTTGATTTCGCGCCGAATGGTGGTACTGGTCTGATAATCAAGGTCAAACTCCTCAAAAATTGCCTGCAAATGATAAGCCCCTACTTCAAAAATTGCTTCTACTACGCATTTTTCTTCGGTATTGAGTAGGGCTTTGGTATCGGCGCGATTGCCCAAAAGCAAGCCGATAGCCCCCAGCATAATTGATTTTCCGGCACCGGTTTCGCCAGTGATGATATTGAGCGATTGATGGGGCTTCATAGCCAATTCTTCAATCAATGCGTAATTTTTGATGTATAATTCTGCCAACATAATTTTCAAAATTCAGATTCAAATTCAAAATTCAAAACTCCCCGCCAAAGGCGGGTTGGGGGCTAATAATCGCTGGTTTTATCCCAAATAATTTCGGCAATATCTATGATTTTGAGGGAGTGTAAACGCAAAATAGTGTCTTTGAATAAAATCTTTTGGTTTTGATGTTTGATAATTTTGCCCCGCAAAGTGGTATCGTTTTTCAAAACAATATTCAATTCAATATTCAATAAACTTGGGATTTTTTCGCTCAATTCACGTTCAAAAACCCTGATTTGTCGCTTGCCCATTGGGTTAAGTTTCTTGTTAATTTCTTTAAAACTTTTAAACCTTAATGTCTTCTGTTAAGGAACTTTTTAT
>JALONJ010000440.1 GCA_025455045.1 Microscillaceae bacterium
TTATTTTTAAAATAATTGATGATTTGTCAAAAAAAGCGTATTTTTACATCATAATTAGCTCATTATCAAATAGTTACTAAAATATTCACGTTATTTTAGTCGTGAAATTTCACTAGATTTATGTGAATATTTTAAAGTATATTAAAAAAGTACAAAAAATAAATCTTTAAAAAACAATCTAAAATCCCCCCAAGCCCCCATCCTGCGTGGAGTTTTGTTCAATTGCTATCTCTTAATAACCTGATTACCAAATATTTATATGGATTTAGATGGTTTTGAACGCTGATTACGCAGATTGTTAAGATTGTGATGATAAAAATCTGCCTAATCTTAAAAATCATAAAAATCTGCGTTCTAATCTTAGATAAATGCTTGATTTTCAATAACTTAGCTCCTAACTAGAAGCTCGGAACAAGAAACTCCGCAAACTATTGAATAAATATTCCCCTATTCATACCGCAATGCCTTTACCGGGTCGTGCGTAGCCGCCCGCAAAGCCAAGGCACTTACGGTCAATACCGCAATCAAAAGAGCCAAAAACCCCGACAATGCAAAGGGCAACCAACCAATGCTAATCCGATAAGCAAAATCTTGTAGCCAAGTATGCATCGCAAAATAAGCCATTGGAAAGGCAAAAAGCATTGCAAAGGCTACCAATTGGGCAAATTCTTGAGTAATTAGCCCCGTGATGTTCCATACCGAAGCTCCCATCACTTTGCGAATCCCAATTTCTTTGATGCGTTGCTCGGTGGCATAAGAAGCCAAGCCAAACAAACCCAAAGCCGCAATGATAACCGTAAGCATAGCAAAGTACCCAAAAATAGTCAGTAGTTTTTGCTCTTTTTCGTACAGTTTGTCCAGATGATTGTCCAAAAAGAAGTAATCCATTGGGTGCTTGCGGTCAAAGCTTTGCCATTTTTCGCGGACAAAATTGACCGTTTGTGCCAATTGATTGCCCGCCACTTTCAAAAGCAAAAAACCTTGAGTTTTGGGGGCATACATCATTACCAAAGGCTCAATGGGGTTTTGCAAAGAGGTATAATTAAAATCTTTGACCACGCCCAATACTTTGCCTTCGGCTTGGGCGGGTTGCCCATTCTCGATTTTGACCATTAAGCCATTGGTGATTTTTTTGTCAATAGGTTCTTTCCAACGCAAAAACTTGGCGGCGGCTTCGTTCATAATCAGCCCGCCCTGCCCATCGGTTTTGATGTCTTTAGAAAAATTGCGCCCTTTGACCACCTTCACGTCTAAAAGTTTGAAAAATTCATCATCTATATACATAAAATTCAAGCTCTCCATTACGTCCTTGCCCTCGCGCTCAAAGAAATGGTGGAGTTTACCAAATTTGCCGCCGGGTATGCTTGAGGCGGTGGCAACTTGAGTAATTGCCGGATTTTTTAAAAATTCATTTTTAATGGTCTGTAAATTATTGAGAACCGCCGTGTCGCCATTCGGAATATCTATCACCAAGGTTTGGGCTTTGTTGAAGCCCAATTCTTTGTTTTGCATAAAATTGATTTGGGCAAAAACAATGATTGTCCCAATAATCAAAGCAATAGACAAAGCAAATTGAGTAACTACCAACACTTTACGCAAGTTGGTAGAATTGAGCAAGTTGCGCGATAATCTGGCGACCGGTGTTTGGCTTTTTAGCACCAAAATAGGCTGAAAACCTGACAAATAAAACGCCGGATATAAACCCGCCAAGCCACCAATCAGGAGGGTAAGCCCCAACAAAGCCAGCAAAAATTCGCTCTCAAACAAGCTGTAAAAGCCAAAGTTTTTGCCACTCAAATTGTTGAAAGTAGGCAAAAGTATTTCTGCCAGACCAATTGCCAAAATAACCGCCAAAAAGGTAATAATGAGCGATTCACCCATAAATTGGGCAATTAACTGTGAGCGATTAGCCCCTATTACCTTGCGCAAGCCTACTTCTTTGGCGCGTTTGGCAGAGCGTGCCGTAGCCAAATTCATATAATTGATGACGGCAATGAGGATAATAAATACACCCACAACCGAAAAAATATACAAATAAGCCGGATTGTTGTTGCCCGCAAAATCAAACGGATAATCGATACTCAAATGCACCGCCGCCAGAGGTTGAATATGATAGCGAATTTTGGCATCTAACTTATTTTCTTTGACCCAAGGGGCAATTTTTTGGGCATAAAAAGTTTTGAGTTTGCTCTCGAATTGGGCTTTGCTTACTCCTTTTTGCAACATAATATAATTGTAAGAGGAGCAATACATCCAATCGTTGCGGCTTTGTTGAATAAAGGCATCGGGCAATGAGCTGATTGACAAGAAAATATCGTAAGGCACTTGGGTTTCACGGGTTTTGGTGCGAATGATACCCGTAACCTGATAGCTTTTTTGGTTGATTTTCAAGGCTTTGCCCATTGCTTCATCAATATTGCCAAAGTATTTGATGGCTTTTTCTTCGCTCATTATCAAGGTATTAGGCTCTTTGAGGGCGGTTTTGGGGTTGCCTTTGAGGATTGGATAATCAAAAAAAGTAAACAGACTTGAATCGGCATACGCCAGATTGTCTTCGTTAAAAAAGTTGTTTTCGTAGCTTATCGTGAGGCGACCCTGCGGCATCAAGCGCAAATAAGCCACCACATCAGGAAAAAAAGCCTTCAATTCTTGGGCGGCTACAATGTTGTTTAAACCAAATTTATCGGTTTTGCCTTGTGAGGTAATCTCTATCGGCACTCGAAAAATACGCTCGGCAAAAGGGTGGTGTTGGTCGTAGCGCAACTCACTCCGCACATACAAAAAGATGAGCATTGCTGCCGAAATACCAACCGACAAGCTAAATACATTGATAAATGAAGTGAGCTTATGCCGCCAAAAATTGCGGAAAGTGGTTTTTAAATAATTCTCAAACATATATTGATGAGGCTAATTTGAAAATATTGAATATTTGTAAATACCTGATAATCAATTGATTAGTATATTTTTAAAATTTATATATTCAAATAAAAGAAGTTTTGAGCGGATAATTTGGTGAAATACTGCTAAGTAAATGACTTTTTGATTTACTTGTTTTGACGGCTTTCTTTCCCAAATCTTTGGTTGCTTATATACCCATTGAAGGTTGAACCTAAAATGTTGTTATGTATTGGTGAAAAAAGGATAGATAAAATTGCTATTTCTTAAAATATTTCTATAATTTTGACAACTACGGAGAGGTATCATAATTCATTGACCGTGTCTGCCTCTGGTGAATTTTCAGTTATTTATCGTATATTTCTATTACCACAAAGCCCACTAAGTTCACACAAAGCACACTAAGCCCTTTACTTTGTGAACCTTTGCGGGTATTTCTTGGTGAACTTTGTGGTAAAATCAACTTTTTAAATGGCTAATTTGGAGCTTTCGGAAGTCTATTTTAGCGGTATATCAATTACTCTTAGAGGCTAAATCATCAAGTCTTTGAGATTTCTGTAGTTGTCAGTATAATTAATTGATAACCAGCATTTTATGGGGTGCATTTCAAATTTACGCATTTCTTTTGCCTCACCCTGCCCTCTCCGAAGGAGAGGGTGATAGGTAGTAAATTTGAAATGCACCCATTTTATGTATTTCACAAAAATATTAAAAACTTACTCAACTTTTACCGGCATTTTTCTAGCCAAAGGGGTAGGTCATTCAAAAGTTTCTTCATCACGGTTTCGGTACCGCTTACAAATACTTCGGGTCTGCCATAGGCTTCGCCGCCGGTTTGTGGGTGAACCAAATCGCTCACGCCGCGCAAAATCAAAAGTTTTTTTTGATTACGAGCGCAAGTATAGGCAATAGCTCCGGTTTCCCAATCGCCGGCAATGGCTTGATAATGTTGTTTCAAACGAGGAATTTCGGTGGCTATGATATCGCGGTCTGCTGATACCATCAAAGTTTTTTGGACGGCGGTTGGGTAGTTTTCGCCCAGCCAACTCAGGTCTAGGGTCGTACTATAATCAGCAATGGCTTCTTTGGAATCGCCCATAGCTTCCACAATATCATAAATAATGGTCTGATTGACCAGAATAATCGCAAATCGCTCTATATCTCCGGCAAAACCGCCACAAGTTCCCAAATTGATGAGATATTGAGGTTGAAAGGTGTCAATTACATATTGAGTAGCTCCGGCGGCTGCTACCTTGCCCCAGCCCTCGTGAAAAAACAATACTTTTTGTTTCTTTTGTCCTACAGCCAGTTCTTTCAAAAAATATTCTCCCCAAGGCGATTGTTGGTATTTTTCGTGCGGATAGACAGCTTTTACCACCTTCCATTCGGCATTTGCCGAAATGATGACGGCGTGCTTGAGTTTTTGGGCTTTGGCGATGGATAAAAGGCTGATTATCAAGCCGAAGATTAAGTAGAGTTTGATTTTCATTGCTTTTTTTCACAAAAGTCATTGAGAAACTTGACATAAACCACCACCCACTTGTTAAAAGCTGTTAAATTAAGTTAAGAAAAGTTAAATCCTTGATTATCAGTTGGTTATGCGATTTTATTCAAATCCTGCAATATTTCCAAATAATTGCGCGAGAGGCGAATGATTTTGTCTTTTTCCAATTGCTTGAGCAGGCGCGAAATCACTTCGCGTGATGTTCCCAAGTCGTTGGCAATGGCTTGGTGGGTAATCTCGAGGCGGTTTGTTTGAAGAATTTGGACTTTGATTTGCAAGTATTTCAACAAACGCTCGTCCATTTTTTTGAAAGCAATGTTGTCAATTGTTTGCAAGAGTTCTTCAAACCGGCGATTGTACAATTTGAGGGCAAACGACTGCCACGAAGGATACAAACGCAACCAGTTGTCGATGTATTGGGTAGGTACGAGCAAAATTTCACTGGCTTCGGTGGTGATAGCTTTCACTTCGCTGGTGTCGCGGTTGAGGTAAGCCGACAGTGAAATGGCGCAACTTTCGCCACTGCGAATATAATACAAAAGGATTTCATTGCCTTCTTCGTCTTCCCGAATTACTTTGAGGCTTCCCGAAATCACCAAAGGCAACAATTTGATATATTGACCCGGCTTGAGCAAAACTTCATTTTCGGGAAATTGCGCAATTTGCGAAAGTTTGAGGATTTGCTCTTTCAAATCTTTTTCGGCAAAAATCGGGAAATGATCGTGTAATATATGTTCCATTGAAATCGCACTGATAGCGTAAATACTTGATTATCAGCTAGTTATGTTTTTAAAGGGCGAGAGTCTATGAGAATTGATTTAAGCTAAATAATTGATAATCAAGTAGTTATAGAAAATAAAATCAGCTAACCAATTGATTATCAATGATTTATAATATTGTAATACAGCCTAAAGGCTGTGTTACATTTTTATTTGTCAAAAGTCAAAGATTATCAATGATTC
>JALONJ010000441.1 GCA_025455045.1 Microscillaceae bacterium
GGCTTGTGCCGATGATTCCGAAAGCGTCCCGCTTTCCTCCGCCTCAAGCGGAGCAAGGTCTGGGCTGAGATACTATCAACTAATAAGCTGATTATCAGACACTTAGCTACCTAATCGATGGCAACAAAACGCCTAAAATACCGCTTATCATTAGCTCTAGATTTATACTTCCGGCTCATTTTGATTTATATAACTGCCTGATTATCAAGCACTTATATATTTTCTTACATTCAGCCTCCCACGCCCTTACTCCGCTTGAGGCGGAGGAAAGCGGGACGCTTTCGGAATAGTCGGCACGAGCAAAATGCTCGCGCCAGTTTTTTTTTTAGCTATTCACAACCTTGCGCGAGTGGGGGAAGTTTATAATTGTTTATTTCTTCATAAATAAGTTTATGATTAGATTTTACATAGCTAAGAAATTTAGAAAGAGAAAAATCTTCCAAAATTTTTTCCGCTTTTTCTATGACTTCATCTTCATAGCTCTTACTAGCAGGCTGTTTAAGGTAGTGAACACCAATGGCTGGATAAGACCCTAAATAAACAACCTTAATTAAATCAAACTCAAGTTCTTCTTCAAAAGTATCTCTTAAGTTATTAATAATCCATAGTATGACCATACAACCCAACTCTTGGAGATCATATCTTGTGTTTATATAATCCAGAGATGGTACTTCAATTATTTGATAACCTTTGTCTTTCATTTTTTATATAATGGTTTTATGCCTCTTTTTTTCAAGTAATCTAATTCTCTTGCCGTAAAATATCCGTTAGATACACCTGGTTTCCAACCCCCCCCGTTGTTTTAAGTCTTATTTGACTTAAAACCTCAATGAATGAAAGGTCTCTGACCTTTCCGGCTTTGCCGAGCAGGTTTGGATTGCCTAAAATCAAAAATAAATACCTGATTATCAGCTACTTACATTCTTAGCCTATCGCCAAGCTACAGCCCACCACGCCTATAAACCGCTTGAGGCGGTTAGAATCTCCAAGACATTCTTTTTCATTTATTGTGTCAAGTCTCCCTACGGAAGACTGGACACAACAGGGGAAAAAACTCAGAAACTCGAACCCCGTCCCCCCCAAACCAATAATTTTCGCCAACAATCCTGATTTTTTGTTAATTTTGCACTAAAATATTATTTCACCAATCAAGTTTATTTATAACCTACTGATAATCAGTTATTTATAAAATAATACTTGATTCATAATACAATGGATATACAGACTTTTACCTTTCCCAACGGCATTCGCTTAATTCACAAACAAGTTCCTTTTACACAAATAGCTCATTGTGGGTTTATATTGGATATTGGCAGTCGTGATGAAAAACCTCATCAACAAGGCATTGCCCATTTTTGGGAACATATGGCTTTCAAAGGCACAAAAAAACGCAAGGCTTTTCATATTCTCAATCGCTTGGAAGCCGTAGGAGGGGAACTGAACGCCCACACGACCAAAGAAAAAGTGTGTTTTTATGCTTCTTTGCTCACGCCACACTTCGAGAAAGCCGTCGAACTATTGACCGACATTACTTTTGAATCCATATTTCCCGAAAATCAGATTGAACGCGAGCGCAATGTCATTTTGGAAGAAATGGCAATGTATCTCGACTCGCCCGATGATGCCATTCAAGATGAATTTGACAGCTTGATTTTTGCCCAACATTCGCTGGGCTACAATACTTTGGGAACTACCGAAAGTGTATCTTCGTTCAAACGCGAAGATTTTAGGACATTTGTGCAAGAAAACATCAATACGCATCGCATTATTTTTTCTTCGGTAAGCAATTTGCCTTTCCCAAAAGTTTTAAAAATTGTCGAAAAATATTTGGCAAATATTCCTGAACAAAAAGCCGATAAAAATCGAATCTTGTTTGAAAATTATTTGCCTAAGCAACACCAAAAAACCAATGCGGCTACCCAAGCGCATTGTGCCATCGGGCGCACGGCTTATCCGCTTACTCACCCCAAAAGATTGACTTTTTTTATGATAAACAATATTTTGGGTGGTCCAAGTATGAACTCCCGACTCAATTTAGCCCTGCGCGAGAAATACGGATATGTTTACTCTATAGAATCGGGCTATCATCCCTTTACCGATACCGGCTTGTTTGCGATTTATTTTGCCACCGAACCCAAGCATTTAGCCAAGAGCATTAGCATAGTATATAAAGAACTCAGAAATTTGCGCGAAATACCCCTCGGTAGTTTGCAATTGCACCAAGCCAAAGAACAACTGCTGGGGCAATTGGCAATGGCAGAAGAGAGCAACTTAAGTTTTATGCTGATGATGGGCAACAGTACCCTTGATTTGGGCGGAATAGAATCGCTGGAAGATATTTTTGCCAAAATCCGCCAAGTTACTGCCCGCGAATTGCAAGAAACTGCCGAAGAAATGCTCCAAGAAGCCGATTTGAGTCGTTTGATTTTTTTGCCTGATGCCAATACCGAAACTCGAGATTAGGACATTGATGAGCAAATTAGTTACCTTTTTATAAATACAATTACTTGATAATCAGATGATTATATAATTCCTAATTATTAATTTCTAATTCCATAAATAAATTCTATGTCTAGCGAAGCATTAGAAACCACCAAAGCTCAAGAGTCGCGCAATGCGATTGAAAGATTATATATTGAAATGCGCCATTTATTGATTAGTGGCACTTTCAAACCTTCGGGTATTTCGGGCAAAGTCTTGCGCGAGGCTTTGCGCACCCTTAGCCCCGAAATTTATGGACTGATGACGGATATTAATAAAGTGGAGCTAGATGGCTTGGTGTATGTCATTGACCGTCTGCCCAAGGGCTTGGAGGAGTGTCGGTATGTCAAATTGACTTCGGAAGAAGGTTTTAATCATTCCAATTTTGAAGTGATTATTCCGCCTAAGCGGGTACGAAACTGCTACCGAGTGGATAAAGAGCAAATGATTATTGAGGTTACACGCGGGCGTAGCGAAATTTATGATATTTTGACTCACCTCACTTTTTTGTATAATGAAGCCCACAAAATTGTCCGCCACTCATTTAGCGAAAAAGGCGAGCCTATCCGCGAATGGCTCAAATTGGAAGAAATCGTCCAAGGCACAGTAGAAATTACCGAAGAAAACCACGACAAGGCGTTTGCTTATTTGAGTACTATTTTGGGGCGAACCTTTGAAGAAACCAAGAGTGCCTACGCCCGTTTTCAAGAAAATCCCGAACACAACAACGGTTTTTTTCATATCATTTATTGGTTGGGAAGAATCGCCGCCGAAGAATATTTCCAACATATCGACCGCGAGGTGAGTTTTTCGCCTACCTTGCGTGAGCGCATTGGTAGGCATATTTATGGCGAAAAATGGGCTTACAATATCAAAAAAGCCCTTTTAGATGCCGATTTGATTCAACGCCCGGTACATATCATCAGTGCCAATATGCACAGTGTGTTGAATACCTTGTTTGCTTATGGGGCTTTGCATAAGCAATTTAGAAAAGACATCAGTATTTTTGATTTGGCTCTTGAACTGCGCAAGCCGGAAACGGATTTGGATAGTCAAGTAGTTGATTTTGCCCAAAAGCACGGAATGATTACGCTCTATGATAATTTGGGTACTAATTTGACTGTCCAAATTTTTGATATGGCACAAGTGCAGCCCGAAAGCCTTGCCCCCGAGTTGATTTGCAATGCCGAGTATTTGCAAAATGAAAAACCGGTGATTATTGTGATGGATTATGCCTTTGGTGAGCAGGCTTATGAAACAATGGACGAACTGCTTAAACCCTTGAAAATCAATGGCAAAGAAATCAAAATGAATGTAGCCTCGATTTCAATTATGGGCAAAGCCGGTATTTTGGAAGGCGACAAAGGCGATATTATGATTCCGACCTCGCACGTATTTGAAGGAACTGCCGACAATTATCCTTTTGCCAATGAATTTAAAGCCCAAGATTTTGAGGGCAATGGCGTAGCGGTTTTTGAAGGGGCAATGATTACGGTTTTGGGTACATCATTACAAAATCGAGATGTTTTGGAATATTTCAAAAACTCGTCTTGGCGAGCTGTAGGTTTAGAAATGGAAGGCGCGCATTATCAAAAAGCCATTCAAGCCGAGTCGATGATTCGCAAAAATATCAGCAATGAGGTAGTATTGCGCTATGCTTATTATGCTTCCGACAATCCTTTATTGACGGGTAGTACTTTGGCTTCGGGGAGCTTGGGTATGGTAGGCGTAAAACCAACTTATTTGATTACGATTCAAATTATTAAGAAAATTTTGGGTAAAAAATAATTAAAGCTAATTGTTTGATTATCAATGTTTTATAAAATTAATTGAACCTAGCTTTAAATAAAAAAAATAAGTATTTCGAATGAAAAAAGTAAATTTTACCGAACTCATCATCTTTGAAAATGAAGATTATGTAGTGATTAATAAACCGCCCCATCTTTCCACCTTAGATGACCGCACGCCCGAAGGTAAGCAAAATATTCTCAAATTGGCGCGTGAGTACGTAGCCGATGCGCAGGTTTGTCATCGTTTGGATAAAGAAACTTCGGGAGCTTTGGCACTTGCCAAAAACCCCGAGGCTTATCGGCATTTGTCTATGCAATTTGAGCATCGTAAAGTCAATAAAATATATCACGCCGTAGTAGATGGCATCAAACAATGGAATGAAGCCGAAGTAAACCGACCTATTTTACCCTTGAACAATGGAACGGTCAAGATTGACTATGAATTGGGCAAAGACGCACTCACTTATTTTCAAACCATTGAGATTTTTCGCAAACATAGTATGATAGAATGTCGCCCACTTACCGGTAGAATGCACCAAATTCGGATTCATTTATCAGTCTTGGGTACAGCGATTGTGGGTGATGCCCAATATGGCGGTTTGCCGGTGTATTTGTCGGAGCTAAAACGCAACTTCAATCTGAAAAAAGATGCCGAGGAACTGCCACTTATCCAAAGATTTGCCTTGCACGCGCACAAGCTTGAATTTAGTTTACTTGACCAAACTACGGTCAGTATTGAAGCCCCCTATCCCAAGGATTTTAAGGCTTTATTGATTCAATTGCGTAAGTTTGTATAATAATAGTTCGGACAGTTCCGAGTTCTAGTTTCTAAGCCCCCTGCCCCCGGTGGGGGTTCTTTTCCAGCAATTCCCACTGTAGAAATTTTAAACGAATGTTTGATTTTTTAGAATATTTAAAAATAGGTTTTCTGTAACTAATTGATAATGAGGTGAT
>JALONJ010000001.1 GCA_025455045.1 Microscillaceae bacterium
TTCAGCTATAAATTCTTTTAATAAGTCGGGTTCATCCAGTTTCATATTTGTATTTTTTTTAGGCAAATTTGCAAAAGGTTTTACGAAAGTCTATAATTATTTTATTTAAAATATAAAATGGATTTAACCGATTTAGCGATTGAACCAATAACTGACGAAAAAACAGTTTTTAATGAGCTACTGAGTAGTAATTTAGATTTTGAAAACAATCGCGCAACTTTCGCCATTCGCCACAATTGGCACAGTTTTCCAGCAAAATATCCGGCAGAATTACCGGCTTTGTTTATCAAAAATTTAACAAAAAAAAATCAAATTGTTTTAGACCCAATGGCAGGGTCTTGTACTACTTTGATTGAATCGGCTTTTTTGGAGAGAATAAGCTATGGTTTTGATATTGACCCGCTTTCTTTGTTGTTGGTTAAAGCAAAATTGAGCAATTTTGAAGTCTTAGAAGCCAAAAAAATAGGCATCAATGTATTGGAAAATGCCAAAAAGACTTTTGAAAATAATGCTCTTGGTTTGAATGAGGAATTAAAAAAACGCTTCGACGACGAAACCCAGAAATTTATTGATTATTGGTTTTTAGCCGATACGCAAAAAGAGTTGTTGGCACTTCTACTTGAAATTGAAAAAATTGAACTACCCAGTATTCAAAGCATTTTAAAATTGGTCTTTTCGGGGATTATTATTACCAAATCCGGCGGAGTAACTCTAGGTTATGATTTGGCACATACCCGCCCGCACAAGGTCGCAACCAAAACACCCAACTCAGCATTTGGTGAATTTGGTAAAAAATTGAATAAAACCCTGAACTTTTATCAAAATCTCCCTGAGATTGATATTTCGCTTGTAGAGGCAAATGCTCAAAAGATGCCTTTAGATGACAACTGCATTGATTTAATTATCACTTCACCGCCTTATGCCAACAATGCCATTGATTATATGCGCGCTCATAAGTTTTCGTTGGTTTGGTTTGGGCATAAGATTTCCGAATTAAAAAACATTCGTAAAAATTATATTAGCTCAGAAACTATTTTGAAAAACAACTCAACCCAATTACCTGAGTTTTGCCAAAAAATTATTGCGCAACTGATGCTCCATCATCAAAATAAAGCAAAAGCCTTGTTGCGATATTATTCGGAAATGCAAATAGTGATTTCGGAAATGTATCGGGTTTTAAAGCCCCAACGAGCGTGTGTGATTGTAGTTGCCACTTCGGTTTTGAAGGGTGTAGATGTAGAAACCCAGCATTGTTTGGCTGAAATTGGCAAATCAATCGGTTTTGAACTAATTAAAATCGGACAACGCAATATTGACCGCAATAAAAGAATGTTGCCGACTAGCCACACCAAAACCAATTCACAAATCGAGACTCGAATGCATCAAGAATTTATCATTGGCTTTTGGAAACCTTAAAATTATGTCGCTGGAAAAATTAAGACGCAAATATCATCAACAAATATTTGAACAACTTTTATTTATTGACCAAGATGGAGTACCTAGCAATGCCGACAAACACAGTCAGTTGAGTGTAGCATTGGCAAAAGGAATTGCTGATAACATAGCCATTGAAGCAACGAGCGATAAAACCTCTGGACAAACCTCGGGCAAATCTTTTGAAAAACTGACCGCCGATTTTATCAATCAAAGTTTTGCTTTATTAAATCATTTGCGAAGCGGAGATTATGAGTTATTTATTGGCAAATCCATTGTTGAGTTTGAACAGTATGAACACTTGGCTACTTTAACCGAAGCCCTAAAAACTAACCGCGAATTGAAGGCAACTTTGGGTGAGTATCTTATAAACCCCGATATTGTGATTGGGCGAAAACCAATTGCTGACACAATCATCAATCAATTTCAGTTGATAATAGAAGATGAAGCTATTGCCAAACTAAGCCCTTTGCGATATACCAACTCAAAAAAGCTAATTTTACACGCCAGTATATCTTGCAAATGGACTATCCGAAGTGATAGGTCTCAAAATGCCCGAACCGAAGGTTTGGATTCGTAATCGCAAAGGGCATACTCCTCATATTATGATAGTAACTGCTGAACCTTATCCGCAAAGGCTTGCGTCATTGGCTTTGGGTACTGGAGATATTGATTGTGTTTATCATTTTGCGCTCCCTGAATTGATAAAATCTTCCCAAAGTCTTCAAAATGAAGCAGTTATAGATTCTTTAGACACTTTGGTATTGGGCAAAAGATTACGAGATATAAGCGATTTGCCTTTTGATTTGGCGATTTAAGATGAAGGATTTGGCTTTGTAGAGTAATCAATCGAGGATTCTTACTTAAACATTTAACTCTTTGATAATCAACTGCTTATATCAAGTAGAAATGGCTGTTTAATGAATATGGCACACATTCAAGTAATAAATGCAACTTTTCTAAAAAGCTCATTCTTAGCAAGATACAAGTCTTATTTTTTTCTTAAACCCCTTAATTCTTTTTGAAAGGAGTTTAAGAAAAAAATAAAAAGGAAAAATAATTTTTAAATTCTTGTAATCATCTCATTTTCAAAGATTTAAAAAGTTGCATTTGTTTGTTGAATCTAGGAATAGACAGTTCAGCCTACAGTGCAATTTTTTATCAATAAATGACTATTAGGTATTTGCGAATCTACTCTTTATCTTTCAAAAGTTGGGCATATTCTTTGGCAAAATAAGTCAAAATGACATCGGCACCGGCGCGTTTGATGCTCAGTAGGCTTTCGACCATTGCTCTTTCGCCATCGAGCCAGCCAAGTTGCGAAGCGGCTTTGACCATAGCATATTCGCCACTCACATTGTACGCGGCAATCGGAATATGAAAGTTAGATTTCAACAATTGAATTACATCTAGGTATGCCAAAGCCGGTTTTACCATCATAAAATCTGCGCCTTCTTGATAGTCCAAGGCGGCTTCAAGCAAGGCTTCGCGGGCATTGGCGGGGTTCATTTGGTAGGTTTTTTTGTCGCCAAAACGTGGAGCTGAGTCCAAGGCATCTCTAAACGGCCCATAAAAAGCACTCGCATATTTGGCAGTATAAGCCATAATAGAGACCTCTTGAAAACCATTTGCATCTAACTCTTGTCGTAGGTAGCCTACTCGCCCGTCCATCATATCTGAAGGGGCTATGATGTCGGCACCGGCTTCGGCTTGGGCAACTGCCATTTTTGCCAAGATTTCGAGGGTTTCATCGTTCAAGATTTTGCCTTCATCTACCAAGCCATCGTGTCCATCGGAGCTATAAGGGTCCATTGCAACATCGGTAATCAAGCAAATTTCACTAAATTTTTCTTTCAAATAGCGAATTGCCGACACGTACAAGCCGTTTTCATTGTAGCTTTCGGTGGCATATTTATCCTTGAGATTGTCTTCCAAACAGACAAAAGGCGCAAAAGTCGAGATACCTAAGTCCAAACATTCGGCTATTTCTTCAATCAATACATCTAAAGTGAATCTATAAATACCGGGCATAGATTTAATCGGCACTTTTTTGTTGGTTCCTTCCATCAAAAAAATCGGATAAATCAAGTTGTCCAGCGCGAGGCGGTTTTCTTGCACCAAATTGCGGATAATTGCCGTTTTGCGATTGCGGCGGGGTCTGCGTGTCAACATAGAATCTTCTAATGTAGGGCGTATGCTAGGGGTTAAAAATTTTAATTGCCAGTTCAAAATTATACTAGATTAAGGTTTAAAAAAACTTTTTTAAAGTTTTTGATGTCCGAATGAGTTTATATGTAAGATAATTATTTTTTGTTAAGTATCTGATTATCAATGTTTTATGAAAAATGTATTTTTTTCAATAAGCATTAAATTATTGACAATCAAGATTTTAAAGAATTTTTGGTGATTTTGTTTGTGAATCAATGGCTTGCCGTAAAAGGTCATTTTTGTCGTGGTGCTTGGCTAACTTATACCCAAATACGTGCCAGCTCCTTGATTTAGTCGGAAAATATTTCGCAAAATTTGTCGCAATTGTTAATTTTCAGCTCGGAGTTTCGGGTTTTCTGGTTCTCGATTCAATAGGCTCAATCAGAAAGAGTTTTTTCCGCAAAAACCACTCTACTAAACCTCGACAAAGTTTTAAACTTTGCCAAAGTTCAACACTCATCAATTTTGAGCATAGCTGACAATCAGATATTATACAAAATTATTTTATAACTAATTGATTATCAAATAGTTATAGAAATTAAAATTCCAATACCCTTGCTTGTGTCTTCACGGGCAAGCGCGCGCTCAAAAGCCGGAAAATCCAAAAGTATTTTACAACTAATTGAATACCAAATAGTTATGAAAAATTTGGATAGCTTCGCACTTTTTTAGGCAATAAAAGCTAATTCAGAAAATAAAAACCATTTACGGACGCAGGTCAGAAGCCTGCGTTACGATGTGAAAAATATAAAAACTGCCATTCAAGTTAATTGAATGACAGTTTTTAAAATTTAGGATTTTGATAAATTAAGTATTAAAGATATAACTCCTTGATTATAAATATTTTATCTCTCACGATAATAACTAAATCCAAACAAAAAAGCAAAAATAAAATGCGCAACTCCGGGCGGATACGTGGTAGCCGGGTCGACCGAAGTAGTAAATTGCGCAATCCCAATCAATAAGTGAAAGATGGTAAAAACCAACAAACCCAAGACTAGGGTGTCGCGCTCGTGGGCTTTTTCCCAAACTTTGAGGCTATAAAACGCAATCGTAATTGCCCCAAAACCATACATTCGCACCATATACAAGAGTTTGGCATCGGCTCCGGCAAACAGCCCCACCGACTCGGGCGATAAAATAAATATAAGACCCACCCCTCCCTCAAAAAGCGCGTTGAGTAAAAGTATTGTCTGAATCATTGTGATGATAGTTTATGATTAATACATAATTGCTTGCGAACATCTACCAAGCAGAAAAATTTATTTGATTGGGCTAATGTACTCACTATTTGTAAATTATTTTTCAAATCAGCAAAAATTTAAAAAACAACCTACACTTCAGGTGATTGATAGGCTTTCAAAAACTCATTTATTGGCAACAACTCAGCAATGTTTTGCGCCTAGAGATTTTTTTTCTAGTAAAATAACCGCAAATAATTGATTATCAGTTGTTTACGAAACAATCAATTTGCGGTAAGCCTATCAAGAAAAATTTTTGCGAGATTTTTTTGAGAATTGAAAACCTTTTTCAACCTTTCACGGTTATATGATAGTATTACTATTAAAATCTTGTGGGTTTATTTTCAAAGCAATGTTAAGATTATTTTTATTACATATTCTCATTCTCAATTTCTTGAACGTGTTGATTGTTTTTCCGATTTCAGGAAAACTAATCGGGCAATTCATTGCAATTGAACAGAATATCAATCAAAATAATTTTTGGAAAACTTTGGGCGACATTGCTGAAGATGCTGCCGAAGAAACCACCGAAACCAAATCGCTACAGCCTAGCCGCAAGCGGATTGCTTTGCGTCAAGTTTTTGGTTCAGGTTTATTAGTCAATGTACTCAAATCCCCTTCCATTGACTTCCAAGCCATTCAAAGGCTGTTTTATATAAATCAAATCATTCCCAAACCGGAATATATCCTATTCCTCTTCCGCCTTACTCCTTTTTAGTTCAATTTTGTGGGTATATCAATACGATGGATAGTTTTCATAAGTATTTGATAATCAATCAATTGATTGTGATATATTGCCTCTAAAGGCAGTAGAGTATGTCATAACATTGTATAGACTATTGAGTGTCCAATACTTTAAAGAGCTGATAATCAGGTATCAAAAGCCTCAAAATTAGCAAACTCTCCAATGCTTGATACAGCCTAAGCGAGTGAATCAAATATTTATAACTACTTGATTATCAATTAGTTATAGTATGTACGTATTCACTCTGAATGATTGCCCTTTGTTACATTTCAATCCATAAATTTTTAAAATCTTATTGTATCATTTCGGAGGCAAATCCAAGCTTCCGAAATGATAAAATTAAGTAAATGCTTGATAATCAGGTATTTAATTAAATTTTTTAAAAAAATCTACAAATCTATTTTTTTATTCAGAAGTAGTAAATCTATTATAATAAGTTAATAAAACTTTTAAACATATTTTTTTTTATAACACCTTATCGCAATGATTGACAAAATCATAAAATTCAGTGTGCGGAATCCCCTTACCATTGCCATTTTCACTTTTATATTGGCGGCTTGGGGAGGCTATTCCTTGTATAATTTACCCATTGATGCCGTGCCAGATGTTACGAGCAATCAAGTAGATGTAATTACCTTAAGCCCCAGTTTGGCTTCTCTGGAAATTGAGCAGTTTATTACGGCACCTATCGAGATGTCAATGTCTAATTTGCCGGGCTTGGTGGAGATGCGCTCTATTTCCAAATTTGGTTTATCGGTCATAAAGTTGGTTTTTCGTGATGATGTAAATATATATTTGGCTCGCCAACAGGTTTTTGAACGTTTGGAAGCCGTGCAATCCGAAATTCCTGCCGAACTCGGCAAGCCTTATATGGGGCCGGTTTCGACGGGCTTGGGCGAGGTATTTCAATACTCCATTCGTGCCAAAGATCCCAAAGACAAGTCATTTACTCCTATGGAAATCCGAACTTTGCAAGATTGGGTTATCCGCAAACAACTCTTAGGCATTCCGGGTATAGCCGAAGTAAGTGGTTTTGGCGGCTACAAAAAAGAATATCAAGCCAAAATCAAATCCGACAGAATGAGAGCTTTGAACATTACGATTGATGATTTGTTCGAAGCCCTCAGCAAAGGCAACAGCAACACCGGCGGAGCTTATGTTGAAAAGAATAATAAAGCCTTCACTATCCGGGGTTTAGGCTTGGCTACTTCTTTGGAGGAGGTTGCCAATACCGTAGTCAAAGTGAATGACCGCGTACCGATTTTAGTCAAAGATGTCGCCGATGTCGAATTTGGCAACAGTATTCGCTATGGTGCAATGACCCAAGATGCTCAGGGTGAGGTAGTTGGGGGTGTCATTATGATGATGAAAGGCGAAAATGGTAGTGCTGTAATCGGGCGAATCAAAGAAAGAATGAAAAAAATTGAGGCTTCTTTGCCCGAAGGTTTGGTGATTGAACCTTTTATCGACCGCGAAAAACTGGTTTCTAAGGCGATTTCTACCGTAAGAACTAACTTGGTAGAAGGGGCAATTATTGTGGTCTTGGTGATTTTGTTGTTCTTGGGCAATTGGCGAGCCAGTTTGTTGGCGGCTTCGGTGATTCCGCTCTCGATGTTGTTTGCTTTTGGTTTGATGCAACAATTTGGCGTAGTGGGTAATTTGATGAGCTTAGGGGCGATTGACTTTGGTTTATTGGTCGACCCTGCCATTATAGTCGTGGAGTCGGTGGTTTTGTTTTTGGCTTTGGCAATGGGTAAAAAAGCTAAAGGGCAAAAAATGACCTACCAAGAACGCCAAGAAGTAGTGATTTCGGCAACTGCCGAAGTAAAAAAATCGGTGATTTTTGGGGGATTGATTATTTTGATTGTCTATGTTCCTTTGATGACTTTATCGGGTATTGAAGGCAAAATGTTTATTCCAATGGCTAAAACCGTGAGTTTTGCCATTATGGGAGCTTTGTTATTAGCCATTACTTATATTCCAATGATGTGTGCTTTGGTCATCAAACCACCCAAATCAGCCCATCACGGGGGGATTTCGGAAATGATAGTCCAATTTTTATATAGATTATACAAACCCTTATTGGTTTTTGGCTTGCGTTACAAATTTGTGATGGTGCTGTTGGCTTTTGGGGTGTTGTTTGCCGGAGGCATTGGTTTTAGTCGCATTGGTGGTGAGTTTATCCCCAAATTAGCCGAAGGCGATTTGGTCTTGGATATGAGTTTACCAATTGGAACTTCTTTGACCGAATCTATCCAATTGAGTGAAAAAATCCAAAAAGTATTACAAAAAGAATTTCCTGACGAAATTGAGCGCATTGTTTCCAAAATCGGTACGTCCGAAGTGCCGGTCGATCCGATGCCTTTGGAAGCCCAAGAGATTGTAGTGGTTTTGAAAGATAAAAAATACTGGAAAAAAGCCCACGACCAAGAAGCCTTAGTAGTGGAATTTGACAAGGTAATGAAGCAGTTTCCGGGTTTGATTTTGTCTATTCAACAACCCATCGAGAATCGGGTGAATGAAATGATGAGTGGGGCAAGAACCGATGTGGTGGTCAAATTATTTGGACCTAATTTGGATACTTTGGTCAAAAAAGGCAATCAAGTCATCAGCATTGTCAAAACCATCCAAGGCGCAACCGATGTGCAAGAAAACAAAATATTTGGCTTACCGCAAATCAATATCAAATACAACCGCGAGCAAATGGCGGTTCACGGCATCACAGTCGCGCAAATCAATCGCGCAATCAATGTAGCCTACGCGGGGGCGATTGCCGGAATTGTGTATGAAAACGACAAAAGATTTGATTTGACCATTCGCCTCTCCAATGAAGACCGCGAAAAAGCCGAAGATTTGGGTAGTTTGAGTGTAAGTGATAAAGACGGGCTGCCCATTCCTTTGAATCAATTGGCTACCATTACCGAAAATATCGGACCTTCGGAAATTGGTCACGAAGATTTGAAACGCCGAGCCAATATCGGCTTCAACGTGCGCGGGCGCGACCTCGAGTCCGTGGTAAAAGATGCAATGAAAGAAGTAAACCAAAAAGTATTGTTGCCGCCGGGCTATACCATTGAATTTGGTGGCGAGTTTGAAAACTACCGCCGCGCCAGCGAGCGTTTGGCGATTGTAGTGCCGATAGCTTTGCTCATTATTTTAGGTTTGTTATATGCCACTTTCGGCAATTTGAAAGATAGCTTATTAATCTATACCGTAGTGCCTTTGTCGGCAGTTGGGGGCGTATTTTCCTTATTGTTCCGAGATATGAATTTTAGTATTTCGGCGGGCGTTGGTTTTATTGCCCTGTTTGGGGTGGCGGTTTTGAATGGAATTTTGATTATCGGGCAAATTAGCAACTTGGAAAAACAAGGAATTAAAAATTTGAATCGACGAATTTTAATGGGGGTCAAAGATAGATTTCGCCCGATTTTGATGACCTCAGCAGTGGCGGCTTTGGGCTTTTTGCCAATGGCTTTGTCCACGAGTGCGGGGGCAGAAGTGCAAAAACCTTTGGCGACCGTAGTAATTGGTGGTTTGTTTACTGCAATGGTGCTTACTTTATTGGTTTTGCCGGTCTTGTATGCCATTTTCAATCCTGCTAAACAAAATTCTACGGCTGGTAAAGCCCCCCGATTAGCCAAAGCCATAGCGGTAATTGCCTTATTATTAATGACTTATCCATTGATGGCGCAAGAGCGAATTTCGGTCAATGAAGCCGTGAATCGAGCTTTGACTAAAAACCCCGAGATGAAATTAGCCGACCAAAAAATTCAAAAAGAGGTGGCTTTGCGTCCGGCAATGCTAAATTTGGATAATCCCTCTCTGATTTTTGAAGCCCCGACCGGACGCGGACAACGCCCCGGCTTGATGCAAACTTTTCAATATCCGGGAGTTTATTCGGCGCAAATCAATGCCCAAAAAACTAGGGTCAATATGAGCGAAACCGAAAAGCAAATCAATCGCAATCAATTGGTTTATCGAGTCAAAACGACTTATACCGATTTGCAATTTTTGTTGGAAAAAGTGAAACTTTTGCGCGGGCAAGATTCGGTTTATTCGGATATTTTGCGGGTCAATGAAGTGCGTTACAAAGTAGGGCAAATCTCGAATTTGGAAAAAATCAATGGCGAATCACAATACAAAAAAATTCAATACAATCGCGCCCAAGCCGAAGCCGACTTACGCAATGCCAAGTATCAATTGAGTTATTTGTTGGGCAATCCTTCAGATACGGCTTTTTTGCCGGATGCAAAACTCAATCGACTTGCCCCACCTTTGTCGGTCAATGAAGCGGATACGACTTTATTTGAAAATAATCCCTTGACTAATTTTAATCGCCAAACGAGGTTGTATAACCAACAATTGTTAAAAGCCGAAAGAAGAAGGCAGTTGCCGGGCTTGGCTTTAGGCTATCTTGACCAAGGCGACACCCGCGAAGGGCAGGTTACGCCGGTGCAATACCGCTTACAATTTGGCATTACTTTACCGATTTGGTATTGGGTAAAAAGAGCCAATATCAATGTCGCCAAAAAGAATGTGGAAATGGCGCAAACTCAAGCGCAAATCACCAATTATCAATTGGGTACTGAACTCTCGAAAGCCATTGCCGACTACCGCCAAAATAACCAAAATTTGGAATATTTTGAAACGGTGGGCATCAAACAAGCCGAAGAAATTATCCGCGATTCGCGCGAAAATTATCGTTTGGGTACCATTGGTTATTATGCTTATTTGCAAAATTTGGAATTGGCTTACCAAATCGAACTCAATTATTTGGAAAGTCTTAAAAAATATAATCAATCAATTATCAATATCAATTATTTAAAAGGAACGCTTTAGAAGCCCCCCAGCCCCCGAAGGGGGAGTAGGACTTGGTTTTTCTTTCATCTTGGACAGTGGCACAGAGTCCAAGATAATTTCTAAAATTAGTAGAGAATCCAAAAAATCATAAATAGTTGATAATCAAGTAATTATAATTAAATTAAATATTTTAAAAATATAAAAAAATGAAAACGAGAAAAGGAATTTTGTTTGTACTCGCCGCTATCATTTCCCTTGCGCTGATGGGCGGAATGTATGCCTGCTCAACCGGCAATGCTAAAGAAAAAAACAAAGAAGTGAAAGCCGAACCCAAAAAATCGGCGGTATTTACGATGACCAAAGACCAGTTGGGGGTAATGAATATTGCCTTTGCCCAACCCGAAAAGAAAGCCGTTGAATCATTTTTGTATTTGAATGGCAAAGTAAAAGCCTTGCCCAATTTGCAAGCTACCATTAGCAGTGATACCGATGGCAAAATTGAAGAAATATTTGTCCACGAAGGTAGTGCCGTAGCCAAAGGGCAGGCAATCATTACCCTCCGCAGTATGCACTTGATAGAATTACAAAATGACTATCTGACCGCCAAAAGCGAAATGGATTTTTTGGCAATTGAATACAAACGCCAACAAGAATTAAGACAAAACAACATTGGCGCATTGGCTGATTATCAGACCGTTAATGCCAAATATGAAGCCGCCCAAGGGCGCGAAAAAGCCATCCGCGCCAAATTGGAAATTTTAGGCGTGGACTTGAGTAATTTGCAAAATCCGGCTAAAGCCCAAATCACCCGCAAAATCATCATTCGCTCGCCCGTGAGTGGCTATGTGCATAAATTGCCGGTCAAAGTGGGTATGTTAGCCAGCCCCGAAACTATGTTAGCCGAAGTGGTGAATGTTTCGGAATTACGGGCTGATTTGTTTGCCTACGACAAAGATTTGAGCCTGGTCAGCGAAGGACAAACCGTAGAATTGGATTTTGTAAATGAAAAAATCGCTCATTTGCAAGGCAAGGTAATTCATATCGAGCGAATGATTGATACCGAAACCAAAGCTACCAGTATTCACGTGCAGTTCAATACTTCGGGCAAAGAAAACTTGGTTTTCCCCGGAATGAGTGTAAGAGCAATTTTGAAAGATGCTTCGCGCAACGAAATGGCTTATACCGTGCCAGCCGCTGCCCTTTTGCAAGATGATGACTTTTTCTACGTGTATGCCACCGAAAACCCCAATAGTGCAAACATTCAATTGAAAAAACACAAAGTAAAAGTTGGCAAACGCAATGAAAAAATTGCCGAAATTGTGTTTCTTAACCCCGTTTCCGAAAAAAATCTGTTTGTAGCGCAAAACAATGTGATGATTATTGAAGCCGAGCGCAAAAAACAACAAGGGAATTTGTAGGGTATAAAATTAAGAATTAAGTAATGAATTAATTATAAGATGTGCTGATGTGCTAATGTAATACATTGATTATCAATTAATTCATAAATTCAATTGTTTACTTTATTTTATTCTTGTTCCTAAGAATTAAGAATGGCTCTTTATTTCTTTTCAAAAAACTGTAATGCGGGCTTTAGCCTGCGCGCGTAGAAGCAATAATTTCTGTTAACAATAGTTCGGACAGTTTCTAGTTATTTACTAAGCATCTGATAATCAGTTAGTTACATAAAACATTTAAAATAGCATAACTAGCTGATAATCAATTACTTATAAAAACTGTCCGAAGTATTGGTTAAGGAACGAAGAACTAAATAAAAAATCTCCACATCTCGATTAGGAATCAAAAAAAAATCTGTAAAGTTTTTGCTTTTCAGTGATTCAGGCTGAAAGAAGGTAGCTTAGCCGTTCTCTACTCAAAGTTAAGATTCCTCAGAGCCTCGCTTGGTAATTTCACCAAGCGATAGCTTGGCTCATTAATGGTCGGAATGACAAAAAAAATACTTTTCCTGTAATCCAAAATTCTAAAGATATTTTATTAGTCAAGTGAAAAAACCCGCACAAGGTGTCGAGCAGGCAGGACTTTTAGTTCTCGCTTGCTTTTTTTATGCTCAGCATAGGCTAAAAATATAACTAACTGATTATCAGGCATTTGTATAATTTTTAATTCCTAATTCCCAGGGGAAGCTACCCCAACCTATTATTGCTAAACATAGAATGTGTCTCTTACGCATTTCCCAACCTGTCTAAAATAAACATCAGTAGATTAGCAGCTAAACACTTGATAATCAAGTGTTTAACTCTCCCAAAAATCGTTGATGTAAAGCCAAAACTTGAGGAATTACCAATTGTTGGTCATCATTATAGATTGCATAATGGGCGCGAGCAATTTTGTCATCTTCGGGCATTTGTTTTTGAATAATGGCTCCAATTTCTTCGGGTGTACGCTGAGGATCGCGTTGGCTTATCCGCTTGATTCTGAGGTCGATAGGTGCAAATACCGTAATGATTTTATCCATTGTCAAGTACCTGCCTGACTCAAACATCAAGGCTGCTTCATTGAGCAAATAAGGATAGTTTTGGTGGTTTTGCACCCAATTTTGATAATCTTCACCCACGCGCGGATGCACCAAGCTATTCATCAATTTTACTTTGTCGCTATCATTAAACACTTGCGCTGCCAAATACGGTCTATTCAATTGATTGTCAGGCAAATACGATGCTTCGCCAAACTGGACTTTGATAGCTTCGCGCAAAGCTAAGTCATTGACCATTAGCCATTTAGCTCGGCTATCAGCCTCATAAATCGGTGCGCCTAACACCGCAAAAATTTTGCAGATGATGCTTTTACCGGAGCCTATACCGCCGGTGATGCCAATGAGTAGGGGTTTAGGGGGCATAATCTAATTTGATACGGCGTTTGAATTGAATGTTTTCTTCGGCTACCCACTCCGGCTTGCCTGCCAAAGTGAGGGCTACCGAGGAGTCTTGGGGGCTGAAAGTAGCAAAATCAGCCACAACCTTAAAGTCTTGCAAGCGGATTTTGCTGGTGTTTTCTTTGGCAAAGCTATAATTAATTTCCAAAAGGCGATGCTCGTTTTTGAGGAAGAATTTGCTCTGCGGCGGAAAATTTTTCAATTGGACAATAGTTGTATGCTTTTGTTGGGAAAATGTCTCAACCGCAAACTTAACCAGCACTTCATCAAAATTTTTTTTGATAAGCGAATGAGTATCTGCCGGAATAACAATCCGCAACATTTTTTCAAAATCGTCAGCAATTACCAAGCCCTGCACTGCCAAATAAAAAGGCGAAGGGAGGGCTTGAATCATTTTTTCGGGACCGGTAAAGGTGATTTTTTTGGGTTCAATTTGAATGTTTTGACGCACTCTATAGCCTTTAGCAAGGGGGATATTGGTGCTATCTAAGGCTATCTCGATGACTCGACTGGCTTTTTTGTCCATTACAATCGGAATGGTATCATTCAAAATTTCTTCTAGGCGTACTTCTTTGAGCATACTAGCCACATCGCGCCGCAATTGGGCAGCTAAAAGGTATCGTTTGAGGGGTTGTGTTTGGTTATCCAGCACATATTGAACAGGTTTGACCCGAACTCGGAAAATTTTGCGCAAAATTTGCCAGCCTGAACCTTTGACCCCAATACGAATGGTAGAGGGCAAGGGCTTGAGTTCTACGTATTGCTCACGGTCGTAAATAAATTCGATAGGATAGCTGATAACCTCGGAGCGGTCTTTGGTCAAGGCATTGATAAACCATAGCCCAGTAGCCCCCACTAGGCAAACCAAAAACACTTGCACATCTTTGCGATTGAGATGCCATAAAAGATATGTCAAGCGATTGGTGGTTTTGCGCAGGCGGCGAGTATTTTTTTTAACTGTTTGCCCCACTTTTTTGCACTCTTTGCGTGGATTCTACTGAGATGGCTATTTTGTCAAATACCAAACGAGTGCCTTTGTCAGCCTCCAAAGTAATCGTTTCGGCGTTGAGGGCAATGATTTTGCCGTGCATACCGCCAATCGTTACCACTTTGTCGCCCACTTTGAGATTATCTCTAAATTGTTGTTGTTGTTTTTGCTTACGTTGCTGAGGTAGTATCATAAACAAATAAAATATCAACAAAAAACCGCCAACCAAGATTAATTGTGGCACAAACGAGTTGGCAGAGTTACTGCGGGCTTGTAGGAGTATAAATTCTAATAACATAAATTAATGGAGTATAATAAAAGTTTTTTTTGTTTATTCCGAATGGATAAATTTTATTTGACTCTTTACCTATTTTCAGGAAATGTTAGCTTTATTCTAAGTCTAAACCCATCTACGCGCGCAGGCTAGACAGACTGCGTTACAATTTCCTTATAAAGATTTCGATAATCTTTTATTTTTTGTAACCAACTGATAATCAATTAGTTATGAATAATCGGCAATTTTCAAATTCCTTAGCCAAAACCCTGTATGCGCAATGAGCAATACAAGGTTTTATAAAGGCAAATTATTACTTATTTGCTGGGGTTTTTGAGCGGTCCGTTCATATTTGATATCGCATTTACAGTACCTTTGATGGTTAGTTCGGTTACAGAAGGGATGGTATTGGCATTAATCGATACGGTTTTGAGTTGTTGTCCGGTTTTACCGGCACTGTTGAACTCTACGCGCAACTCGCCTTCGGCATTGGGAGCAATCGGCTCTTTAGTCCACTCAGGTACAGTACAACCACAAGAAGCAGTCGCATTTTGAATGACTAGGGGAGTTTTGCCTACGTTTTTAAATTTAAAAATGTATTTTACAATTTGTCCTTCTTTGATTTCCCCAAAATCATATACGGTAGTTTCAAATTGAAATTTGGGCAAATCTTCTTCTTTGGTAGGAGTTGTTTGTTCATTAGCACCTTGGGCTGAGTTATCAGGGTTGGCTACTGATTGGGCAATTTTATCAGCTTTTTCGTCTTTGGTAGTTGACTCTTCACTTGTTTTATTATTACAAGCTACAAAAAATCCCATACTTAGAGCCAAAAATCCGATTTTTAGTTTTTTTATCCAGTTCTTTTCCATTGTTATTCGAATTTTTAATGATGGTTCTTAATAAATTTTTCAAAGATAAAGATTTGCACGCAAAAAATTGTAAATTAAAAATTTAATGTAATAAAATGCCTTGGTAATGAGTTATTTTTTGAAGTTCTAAGGTTCTAAATCTTTACAAATCTTGTCAAAAGCCCAGTCCTTCAATCTTTCAGTCATTCATTTACCACGCCCATATTATCAAATTTATCAATGCGTTGGCTGATACGCTCTTGGGGCGAGATTTTTTCCAAGTTATCAATTGTTTGCAAAATTGCTTGTTTTACCGCCTGATAAGCACTTAATGGATCGGTGTGTGCGCCTCCCAAAGGCTCAGGTATGATTCCATCAATCAATTTGAACCCCAGCATATCTTGGGCGGTAAGTTTGAGGGCTTGCGCGGCTTGTTCTTTATAATCCCAGGTGCGCCATAGAATTGCCGAACAGTTTTCGGGCGAAATGACTGAGTACCAAGCATTTTCAAGCATCAAAACTTGGTCGCCTACGGCGATACCCAATGCCCCCCCCGAAGCTCCTTCGCCAATGATGATACAAATAACCGGCACTTTGAGCTTAAACATTTCTTGAATATTGCGGGCAATGGCTTCGGCTTGTCCGCGTTGTTCGGCTTCAATGCCCGGAAACGCCCCCGGGGTATCAATCAAAGTAACGATGGGTTTGTTAAATTTTTCGGCTATCTTCATCAATCGCAAGGCTTTGCGATAGCCTTCGGGGTTTGCCATACCAAAGTTGCGGAGTTGGCGTTGCTTGGTATTGCGCCCTTTTTGTTGCCCGACAAACATAATGCTTTTGCCTTCTATAGTACCCAAACCACCCACCATAGCGAGGTCATCGCTAAAATTGCGGTCGCCGTGTAGCTCAATAAATTCATCACATATATTTTCAATATAATCTAGGGTATAAGGTCGGTCGGGGTGGCGCGAAAGCTGGACTTTTTGCCAGCGAGTCAGGTTTTGGTAAGTTTCTTTCTTGAGCTTCAGAATTTCGTCTTCCAAAGTCTTGATTGCCGTGCTGATGGCAGGATTCTGATTGTCATTAGCACCAAGTTGTGATTTCATCAGAGCCAATTTTTGCTCCAATTCAATGATGGGTTGTTCAAAATCCAAATTCATTTTTGTTTATTTTGAGGCGAATTTAGTATTTTTATAGCTTCAATTCTCGAACTATTTTGCCAAGTTTGGAGTTAATCATACATTTGGAATGAGGTTTGATTTAGGAAACAAATATTTTATAACTAATTGATTATCAATTTTTTATGTAAAAAACAATTCATTTCTTAATGATTCAAATTCCAAAAAGCAAGTTCCTTTGTTTAGCAAAGTGTGCAAAAATAAGAAAAAAAATGATGTTTCGAGCAGAAGAGTACCAAAGATATAATCGACATTTGATAATGCCCGAAGTAGGGCTTGCCGGACAAGCCAAGCTCCAACAAGCCAAAGTCTTGGTAGTAGGCGCGGGCGGCTTGGGCTGTCCGGTTTTACAATATTTGGCGGCGGCTGGAGTAGGCAATCTTGGCATTGTTGATGGCGACAAGATTGATATAAGTAATTTGCAAAGACAAATTTTATACACTACCGCCGAATTGGGGCAAAGCAAGGCTCGCGTGGCACAAACCAAAATACAAGCCCTCAATCCGCACGTGTATAGCCAAGCATTTGACACACACTTGACCCGCGACAATGCCTTGAAAATCATTGCCGATTATGACTTGGTGGTGGACTGTACCGACAATTTTCCTACACGCTATCTTATTAATGATGCCTGTGTTATTTTGCAAAAAACCTTGATTTTTGGAGCTATTTACAAATTTGAGGGGCAAGTAAGTGTTTTTAATTTCCCTCTTAGCGAGCAAGAGCGCAGTGCCACCTACCGTTGTTTGTTTCCCAAAATGCCCAACGCGGCAGAAGTTCCCAATTGTGCCGAAGCTGGCGTGATAGGGGTTTTGCCCGGCATTATTGGCACTTTGCAGGCAAATGAAGTTATCAAAATCATTGTGGGCTTGGGCGAACCTTTGGCAAATCAAATATGGTTGTTGGACGCGCTCACTTTGCAAAGCCGTAAAATCAAATTTAAACGGATACCTGAGCAAGCAAATATTAGCCAACTCACTGATTATCAGGAGGTTTGTATAACCTCTCCCAACAAAAACCCAATAAAGTCCATTAGCCCGCAAACCTTGCAAAGCGAATTGACTACGGGCAAGGATTGGCAAATTATAGATGTGCGCGAGGATTACGAGTTTGAAATATGCCATCTGCCCCAAGCCCAATTGATACCTTTGGGGCAAATTAGGCATCATATTGCCCAAATAGCCACTCATCAACCGGTAGTAGTTTATTGCCACCACGGTATGCGTAGTGCCAAAGCCATTCAAGAATTACAAAAAATCTACCCGTTTAACAACTTGTATAATTTGGCAGGCGGGATTCACGCTTGGGCTACCGAAGTGGATATTGAAATGATGACTTATTAAAATTGACCAGAAAATTTAAGTCTTTTTTGACTTAAAACCCTCATAAATAAAAAGCCTTCGACTTTTCCGGCTGTGCCGAGCCGATCGCCAATAGACAAAAATTCAATGGCTATCTTCCTCTCGAATTTAAACAAAAAAATCAACTCAAAAATCATTTAAGTTTATTTTTTATAAATCTGATTATCAGATACTTACATTCTTGCTTTATCTCCAAGCTACAGCCTGGTTGTTTGAAGCGCACCATAAACTTCATTTGTCAATCATCCCATAACCGATATTTGTAAGTATTTGATTTTCAGTTATTTACCAAATCGGTTGTGGGAAGTCTTCCGAAGGGAGACTGCAAACCAATAATGAAACAGAATGTCTTGACATTCTAACTGCCTCAAGCGGTTTATAGGCGTGGGTGGCTGTAGGCTAGGGATAAGTTAAGAATGTAAGTATCTGATAATCAGGTGTTTATTATTGAATTTAGGCAACCAAAACCAGCTCGGCAAAGCCGGAAAGGTCGGATACCTTTTATTCATTGTAGTGGCTTTCGAAATAGTCGGCACGAGTAAAATGCTCGCGCCAGTTTTTTTAGCTATTCACAACCTTGCACGAGTGGTGGCAAAATTTTTAGAAAAAGAATTGCACTCCCAAACGAGGTGCGAATGAATCAACCCCCAAAGTAAAGGTAGATTCACGGTCGTTGTCCGAATTGCTATCCGTGTTTGGGTCAAACGAACGATAAGAAATACCTTCAAAAGATAGCTCAATTGCCCATTTTTTAGTCGGGAAAAAGGCAAATCCCGGTGAAAGTCCTAAGCCAAATGAGCGCGATTTGGATTCAACTGTAAAAGTTGCGCTACCCACCCGATCTTCAAATTTGCGATTGCCAAATCCAAATCCGACTTGAAATTGGGCAAAGAAAAAGAAGTTTTCGCTAGTGAGGGGAACATAGTAGCGGGCAGCAGGGGCGATTATAAACAAGCCCCTAGTATCAGTAGCTGTGCCAACTCCCGGTATCAAGTCATTACGAGATTGTTCGTACCCTATGCCTAAACCGACACTAATTTTGTCGGTAACAAAATAACCAAAATTTGGCACTAGCGAAAAAGAGCTTACTTTTCTATCATTGTTATTGGTTTGGATAGTAGTGCTACTGATACCAAAACTACCACCCAAGTACATAGAGCCTTTTTCAATTTGAGCATTTGCCCAATCAAACACAACCATTGCTAAGATAATGAATGCGGTTTTTTTCATAGTTTTTTTTATAAAGTGATAAAACTGATTCAAAAATAATTTTATTGCCCCATTTAACTAAGTAATATTCGGAGTTTTGTGTAAATTTTGAGTTCATTCAACATCGGTTTAAATCGTGCAGGAAGCTCAAAATTAGGCTTACTTCTCTAGCAAGTGATAAGCAAGAATTAAACCTTTGTATCAGCAAATTTTCAAAAATCTAAGCAAAATCATAGTATATCAGCTAAATTCTCCCGAAAATTGTGATTGATTAAATTGTTTGGTTACAAAAATGTCTAAAAAGGCTAAATTTAGTGATACACCCGAGCCCCTCATTTGGCAAGCCTTCAAAACCGGTGATGAAGAGGCATTTAATTATATTTTTAATCAATACGCGCGTTTTTTGTTCAATTATGGTGATAAAATTGCCCAAAATGAAGGCTTAGTTGAAGATTGCATTCAAGAGTTATTCATAGAATTGTGGGAGAAAAAAGCCAAATTGGGCGAGGTTCAGTCTATCAAATATTATTTGCTAAAATCTTTGCAACGCAAAATTTTACGCAAATTGAACAAAAATCGAAAGATGCTGACCAACGAAGATTCTGACTTACTTTTCAATGACGATTTGATTGATTTTCCCTACGAAAATCATCTGATTCAATCCCAGACCAATCTCGAACAACAAGAAAAACTCCAAAAAGCCCTTGCTTTATTATCCGACCGGCAAAGGCAAGTCCTGTTTTTGAAATACTATGACCAATTGGACTATGAAGAAATTGCGCGCGTGATGTCGATGAATGTCAAAGCAATTTATGATTTGATTTACCAAGCGATCAAATCACTCAAAAAAATCTTCAACAAGGGTTTACTTTTTATTTTTTATACAATTTTTTCTTTTTTCAATTAAATCTCATAACTACCTCATAATCAAATAGTTATGATTATTCAATGCTACCTCGTGCTGATTTTTGTAATTTTTTCAAGAAATTTTTAAATTTTTTTACCTTCGTCATACGAGATTTTCTATAGAATGGTCTCTTTAGAAATAAAAGGATTCATATTTTTTCTATGGAAAATTACAACAAAAATTACCTCACTTTCACAGTCGAAGATTTTGCCACTGATGAATCTTTCCAACAATGGGTTTTTGCTGCCAATTCGGAAGCCGAAGCATTTTGGGAGGAATGGCTTAGGCAAAACCCCCAAAAATTGCCTCTGATTGAAGAAGCAAAAACTATGTTATTAACTTTAGGTTTTTCGCAAACGTTTGTGGCTACCGAAAGAATCCAAAAAGTAAAACTTGCCATTGACCAATACATTCAAAATCAGCCGACTACTGTTCAGGTACGAACGCCCAAAACCAATCGTTCAATTGCCTCAAAATCAAGGTATTATTATGGAATAGCCGCCTCAGTAGTGGGTATTTTGGCTTTGAGTTTTTTGATTTTTTATGTCCTACAAAAACCAACATCGTTGGTTTATCAAACCGATTTTGGCGAAACCAAAGAAATTGTATTGCCCGATGGTAGCCAAGTGGTGCTTAATCCTCATTCCAAAATCACTTATCAATTAACCCAACAAGCCCGGCAAGTTTGGCTCGATGGCGATGCACTTTTTAAGGTAAATAAAGTCTTAAATAACTCAAAATCAGGCACTTATCAGCCTTTTATAGTCTATGCCAAACACCTCAAAGTCAAAGTTTTGGGAACCGAATTTAATGTAAAATCGAGCCAACGCCAAACCGATGTGGTGCTTCACTCGGGCAAGGTTGAATTGTATTTGAATGACGCGCCCCAAAAACCTCACTACGTAATGAAACCCGGCGAACAAGCCATTTACACTAGCCAACAAGCCCAACTAAAGCTTAACCGGCTAGAAACCGAAAAACTAGACGCTTGGAAACAAAATAAATTGATTTTTGATGAATTGACTTTGCAAGAAATTGCCGCCATCATTCAAGAAAAATATGGTTTGGAAATGGTTTTTGAAGACCCCACCCTAGCGCAAAAGAAATTTGTGGGAGCAGTTCCAAACGATAAAGTGGAAATGCTGTTTACCACCCTCACCAAACTGTATGGAATTGAAATTGAAAAAAAGGGCAAACAAGTGATTTTGAAAAGTTGGCGTGAAGAATGATAATTTGATTTAAAAAATGTAAGTCATTGATAATCAGGTATTTATAAAATAATTTAGAAAAATGTAACTAGCTGATTATCAGATACTTACCAACAATATTTCGGGTATTTTTTATAAGTAATTGACTGCATTTCGCCCAAGACGAATAATCAATGAATTATGATTTTCAAATAATTTATATAACTCATTGATTATCAGATATTTAGCCAATAACTAGAAACCCGAAACTCGGAACTAGAAACCCGAAACCCGGAACTAGAAACCCGAAACCCGGAACTAGAAACCCGAAACTCGGAACTAGAAACCCGAAACTCGGAACTAGAAACCCGAAACTCGGAACTATGGTAATAAAAATAGCAATTAAAAACTCTTACATAATTAATTATAAAACCAACAAGCAATATGTGGAAATATGTACTTATTAATCAATTCAAAAACTTACCGCTTTTGATCGGTTTATTGGGTTTTAGCTCGTTCCAATTGTTTGCCCAACCGCCGTTGGTGGCTAACCAACTGACAGCCTCCAGCAAAACGAGGCTTTATCAAGAAAAAGCACAAAGCCGCACGCTCAAAACGGTATTGAGCGAGTTGGAAAATCGAATGAAGATTTCGGTTAGTTATGATTCGGAAACTATTCAAGGGAAAAATGTAGATGCAAACGTTTTAGATGCCCTCAATCGGGCAAAAGATGCCGAAACCTCATTGCGGATTTTATTAAATCCCTTCCAATTAGATTTTGAAAAATTGGCAGAAAATTACTACGTAATTGTCAAAAGCCGCAAAAAAACCAAAATTCAAAAATTGGGTCGCAAAACCAATTTAGAATTAATTGAAACCCCAAAAATCGACCGAAAATTACCCAGAAGTCTCAAAACTGAAATTTTAGAAAAAAACAATGTGTCCACCGAAACCACTCGAAGTATTAGTGGCACAGTCAAAGACTCCAAAGGTGAACCCATACCCGGTGTGGCTGTCATCGTCAAGAACACAATGGTAGGCACTACCACCGATATCAACGGTAAATATACACTCAATGTACCCGAGGGTAGTAATGTACTGATTTTTTCGAGTGTGGGCTACCTCACCCAAGAAATAACCCTTGATGCCAATGCCGTGATTGATGTCGTATTGCAAGATAATGTGGCTAACCTCCAAGAAATTGTGGTCATTGGCTATGGCACTGTCCAAAAAAGCGACTTAACCGGCTCGGTTGCTTCCTTAAAAAGTGATGAAATCGTTAAAATCCCATCTTTCAACCCCCTACAGGCTTTGCAAGGCAAAATAGCGGGGGTACAAGTGAGCAGTAGCTCGGGCGCACCCGGCGAAGCCCCAGTAGTCCGCATTAGAGGAGTTGGTACTACCAATGATGCTTCGCCGCTCTATGTAGTAGATGGGGTTTTCGTGAACGATATTTCGTTTATTAGTCCAGCTGACATCGAGTCGATGGAGGTTTTGAAAGATGCCTCCTCTACGGCTATTTATGGCTCAAGAGGGGCTAATGGCGTAGTGATTGTTACCACTCGTCGAGGCAAAGAAGGCAAGACCCGCGTAGCCGTCAATGGCAGAGTAAGCCAACAAATTATTCCCCAAAAATTAGATTTGTTGAATGGGCGAGAGTTTGCTACCGTGGTCAATGAATTTGCTCCCGGCACATTCAATAACATTGATTTAGTGCCTAACATCGATTGGCAGTCGGAAATCTTTACTACTCCTGCCCCGATTTATGATTTTGATGTATCGTTTTCGGGGGGAAGCTCCCAAAATTCGTATTACGTAGGCATTGGTTATTTCAATCAAAAGGGGGTAGTTCCCAAATCATTTTATGACCGATTGAATTTAAAATTGAATAATCGGTATTCCTTAACCTCCAAATTACAATTTGGACACGATATTACTGTATCTCGCTATACCCGCAAAAACGCCCCCAATGTAGTGGCTACCGCCTACCGATCTTGGCCTACCGACCCGCCTCGCAATGCTGCCGGTCAGTTTTTGGCAGTACGCAATGCCGGCAATGCTTTGGCAGACTTGGAATATACCAACAATCGGACTGTCGGAGTACGCGCTGCCGGAAGCGTGTATGGTACGCTTACCATTTTGCGCGATTTTACTTTTAAAAGTAGTCTAGGTTTCGATGGTGACTTGTCCAAATCCGAATCATTTGCGCCCGTGTTTTTTGTTTCGCCAATTCAGCAAAACCCTACCAATGATTTGTTCAAGGCCAATAACGAGGCTTTTACTTGGGTGTGGGAAAATACTTTGAACTATTTCAAAAAAATGGGCAATCATCAACTCGACGCTTTGCTAGGTTATACGATGCAAGAATCTAGGGCTGAATTTCTCAATGGGGGAATACAAAATCTCCTCCGCGAAGACCCAAGCCAATGGTATATCAATGCCGGAGATGTAACTACCCGCACGGTAGGCAATAATGCCTTGGAGTGGGCAATGATTTCTTATTTGTTTAGAGCCAATTATAGTTTTAAAAGCAAATACCTTTTGACTTTTACGGGGCGAGTTGATCAGTCATCGAGATTTGGGCGAAACAAGCGCACCAGTTTTTTTCCTTCGGTAGCCGCCGGTTGGAATATTTCGCAAGAGTCATTTATGCAATCGGTCAAAATGGTCGATAACCTCAAGCTCCGAGCCAGTTATGGCGTTTTGGGTAATGATAAAATTGACCCCTATGCCCAGTTTGCTCGGGTCGGTAGTGTCGATGCCGTATTTGGTAATGCTTTGCAACCCGGGGCTACTTTGAGCAATTTGGGTAACCCAGATTTGGGATGGGAGAATACAGCGATGCTAGATATAGGCTTGGAAATTGGGCTACTAAATAACCGCCTAACGGCAGAGTTTGATTACTTTCAAAGGGTTACAAGCGATATTTTGATTGCCTTGAATGTGCCGGGGCATGCGGGGATTGGCTTTGGTTCAAGAGTCCTCAGAAATGCCGCCAAAGTGAAAAATACCGGTTTAGAATTTAATATTAATTGGAATGACCAAATTGGCGAAGTGAAATACCAAATTGGCATTTTGGGCAATACCCTCCGTAATCGGGCTATCAATCTAGGTGGCAGTGAAAACAATATTTTTGATGGCAATTTAGGCAATGGGCAACAAGTGAGCCTTACCCAAGCCGGACAACCTTTGGGGGCATTTTACGGCTATCAAGTAATCGGAGTTTTCCAAACTTTGGAGGAATTAAATCAATCGGCAAGATTGTCTTCTCAAGGAGTAGGTGATTTGCGATTTGCTGATTTGAATGGTGATGGCGTGATTACACCGGCAGGTGACCGCACTTTTATTGGTTCACCTATTCCTGATTTCATCTATGGATTCAATTTAGGGGCTACCTATAAAAGCTTCAGTTTATCATTGGATTTTCAGGGGCAAATGGGCAATGAGATTTATAATGGCAAACAAGCCGTGCGTCCCGAGATATACAATTTTGAAGGCAGAGTGCGCAATCGCTGGACTGGACCCGGCACCAGCAATACCGAACCCCGCGCTACCGCTGAAGGAGCTAATTATTCACCTTCCAATTATTTTATTGAAAATGGCTCTTTTTTGCGTTTGCGAAACATCTCTTTGAGCTACAATGTACCACAAAGTCTATTGGATAAACTAAAACTCAGTACAGCCAAAATATATTTGAGTGGTACCAATGTATTTACGCTTACCCAATTTACCGGTTACTCGCCCGAAATTGGTAGTAATTCGCCCATTTCAGCCGGAATAGACCTAGGAATTTACCCAATTACAGCTATTTATTCAATTGGTTTTAATGTTGGATTTTAAATTCATAAGTATATGAAAATCAAGATTTTAACAATATTATTTTCAGTTTTTTTGCTCACCGCTTGCCAAGATTTTTTGGAGCGACCTCCCCTTGGGGAATTGACCGAAGCTAATTTTTTTCAGACCGAAAGAGACGCGCTCTTGGCAACTAATGCCATTTACAACACTTTGCGTGAATGGTTTTTGAGTGGCGGTTTTCCGCTCATTGAGATTATGGGCGATGATGCTACCAAAGGAAGCAATCCAACCGATGCCCCGCAAGTGGCTACCTACGATAATTTCACCTTCAACCCTAGCCAAGACTTGATTTTGGGAATGTACTCAACCCTTTATAAAGGAGTTAGACGCGCCAATGCGGTCATTGAAAGAGTGCCACCTATTGCGATGAACGAAACCCTCAAAAGACGTTTGATTGGCGAAGCTAGATTTTTGCGGGCTTATTTTTATTTTGATTTGGTCAGGGCTTTTGGCGATTTGCCCAAAGTAACTACTACTTTGCCATCATTAAAACTAGCCCGCTCGCCCAAAGCCGAAATTTATAATGAAATCATTATTCCTGATTTATTATTTGCCATCGAAAATTTGGTAGAAAGAAGTGAATACCCTGCCACCGATATAGGCAGAGCTACCAAAGGCGGGGCAAGAGGCTTATTATCAAGGGTTTATCTGTTTTTGGGTGATTTTGTCAATGCCGAAAAATACGCACTTGAAGTCATCAACTCGGGGCAATATGCTTTAGAACCTGACTATCAAAAAGAAATGAGCGTAGAAGGCGAACACGGACCCGGCTCATTGTTTGAGATTAGTGCCGTTTCGCAGGAATTTGGACTCGGCGGCAATCAATTTGGCAATACTCAAGGCGTGCGCGGCTCGCCCGACAAGGGTTGGGGATTTTGCCGCCCTTCCTTCAATTATTTGACTTTTATGGGCTATCAAGCTAGTCCTGACCCTCGTATGGATGCCTCCGTGATTTTTTTGGGGGAAATATTGAATGGGGAAGCCTTGTTGGGTGATGCCGGTACGCCCGACGTTACTTATGCCGACCCACCTACCAATAGCATTATCAGAGAAATTGAATGTTATAATCAAAAAGTATTTGTCCCGGGGGCTGGCTCGCTTAGCTCTTGGGGGCATAACCGCAGAATTGTCCGCTATGCCGATGTTTTGTTGATGGCAGCCGAGGCAATGAACGAAAACGGCAAATCTGCTCAAGCCCTGCCTTATCTCAACTTGGTAAGACAACGAGCTAACAATGCTAATCCGGGTTCGGTGCCGAATATTACTGAAACCAATCAAGCCCCCCTTCGCCAAATCATTTGGAATGAACGGCGTAGAGAATTGGCTCTGGAAGGTCACCGTTTTTGGGATTTGATTCGTACCAATCGGGCTTCGGCAGTCTTAGGAAGCCTCGGCTTTGTAGCCAACAAACACGAGCTTTTGCCGATTCCACAAATCGAGATTGACTTGTCGGAAGGTACACTCAGTCAAAATCCAAATTGGTAAAAATAATAGCTCAAGTAGTTTTTAGTTTCGGGTTTCTAGTTCCGAGTTATTAGTTATTCTTGAAATATCTGATTGCATTTCGCCCCCAAAACTGCGTTCTGTGGCACACAGAACGTAAATTGATTTATCGGAAGACAGACTCAAGCGAAATCCGAATTGTTAAAAACAATCAATAAATTAAGTATTTAAATATATAAACAACTGATAATCAATGAATTATAAAAAATATTCCTACAGCCTTATAGTAGCAACCTTATGTTCAATTTATTAAACTAAATTTAAGTATTATGCAAATCAAACAATTTTTTCTCAAAACCTTAGCTTGGGTAATGTTTCTTGCCCTCTTTACCGCTTGTAAAAAAGATGACCCCGAGCCAACTCCGCTTACCCTGGTGTCGCTCAGAGCCGGTACCATTGATTTGAATGGGGCAACGTCCGCTACCAATATTCCCGTAGGAACCAATATTGTGGCGGAGTTTTCTACCGAGGTAGATGATGCCAGCAAATCCGCTATTACGCTAACCCGCACTACCGACAATGTAAATTTGGCTACTACCATTACCGTAAGTGGCAAAACTATTACTATTGCCCCTAATGAGATTTTTGGTACAGGTACTCCGTTTACCTTGCGATTTGGTAGTGCCTTACGCAGTACCGCCGGATTAACTTTGGGAACTAATACCGACCGTAGTTTTACCTCTGAGGGTACTTTTGCCGCTCCGGGCGCATTTGCTCACTGGACATTTGAAGACAATGCCAATGACATTGTTGGTACGTATGACCCCACTGCCAATCAAATTGTGGCTATTACCTACGTAGCCGGACGCAAAGCCGCCGCCGGTAAAGCTGCTTCTTTTAACGGCACAACCAGTATCATTGAAATTTCAAATGGTAGTGGCTTGATGAATAACGGATCTTGGGCTTTGAGTCTCTGGGTAAAACCTAACTCTAGCTTAGGTAAAGGGCATTTTGTACTGGGCTTAGGTGGAGTTAATGGCTTTCAATTCGAGATTCCGGGCAATTATGAAAATTGTAAACTAGCGGCAAGCTACGCCCATACCAACCCAGCCGGAGCCGGCACTACTACCGAAGATTTGTGGGTAGATGCTACCGGCAATTTGGGCTGGCAGGGCTGGACTTTCTCCAAAGATTATGCCGGAGCTTTTGATGACCTCATCAAAGACCAGTGGGTAAATATGGTATTTGTGTACAATGCTACCGACAGAACCGGTACCGCTTATGTGAATGGTGAAAGAGCCAAAGCCCAAGATTTTGACAACTGGCCGGCTGGCGACAACAAACGTTTTGTTACTGGCTTGCAATGGCAGGGAGCTTTGCCTTTAGTCGCCAATGAATTAGCCTTTGGTTTTATTCGCTCGCGCAATGGCACTTTATTCGCCGATACTGATTGGGGCGATTATGCCAAACCGGGAGCCAATCACTTCCACGGGTTATTAGATGATGTGATTATTTACAAAAAAGCATTGACCCAAGCCGAAATTACTGCTATGTATAACTCTGGCAAACCTTAATCATTAAACATTATCAAGATGAGGCAAATTTGCCTTATCTTGATTATTTAAAAAAATAATAAAAACACATAATTACTTGATAATCAATTAGTTGTGAAAATATTTTAAAAATTTGATTCTTACTTTTTTCAGGAAAATTGTAACGTGAGCTGTCTAGCCTGCGCGCGCAAGCGACTTTAGACCACTTCTAAGCTAAATGATTCCTATAAAATAGTGAGGAATCCTTTTCAATTCCGTAGTTATTCATTTATTTAAGCCTTAAAATTATATGACCAGATTGCAAATATGGCAGCTTATTTTTACAATTGTTTTTATCAATTCCAATTGTAAAAAAGACTCTATTGTACCGCCACAAGTAGGTATTTTTCAAATCATCAGTGCTAGAGTCGGCACAAGCGACCTCATAGTCAATCAAACAATTGAAAACACCCCCATTGACCGCCCAATTGTGATAAGTTTTAACCAAAAACTCAATCGAAATTTGGTGGAGGCTAATATCAGCTTGCTTGATTCCGATAACAAAAAAGTAGCCATTGACCTGGCTTATTTAGACGAAGATAAAACCGTTTCGCTCACGCCAGCCGCCCCTTTAAATTTATTGGCAAATTATAAACTCTTGATTGACAATAAGCTACAAAGTGTTGAACAGGCGGTATTTCCGGGTATTCAGTTTCTATTCACAACTCAAGCCGGAGAGTTGGTTTTACAATCGTTGAATGCCAATAACATCAGTTTCTTGACCAACAATCGAGTCAATAATGTCAATCGAAATTTGCAAATCCAAGCTGTTTTTTCGCAAGCTCTTGACCCTCAAACGGTTAATAGTGAAAGTATTAGAATTTTACAAGGCTCAAATTTGATTGCCCTTACAATGCAACTTAGTACCGACAAAAAGACCCTCAATATTCAATCGCTTGAACCTCTGCCCCATTTATATAAATATACCATTCGCCTTTCAGATGCCCTTACTACTCTCGATAAAAAATACAAATTTAAAGTATTTAGCAAATCCTTTGTAACTACAGTGGACGAAACTCCTAAGTTTCCCATCATTTCTGATGAAGCCTTATTGACTTTAATTCAACAACAAACTTTTAAATATTTCTGGGATTTTGCTCATCCGACTAGCGGTTTAGCCCGTGAGCGCAATACTTCAGGTGATGTGGTAACTTCGGGCGGCTCGGGTTTTGGCATTATGAGTATGATTGTGGCGATTGAGCGGGGCTTTATCACCCGCCAACAAGGAATTGATAGATTGGAAAAAATTGTCAATTTTTTGGCAACCGCCGACCGATTTCACGGCGTTTGGTCACATTGGCTGAATGGGGCTACCGGCAAAGCCATTGCTTTTAGTGCCAAAGATGATGCTGCCGATTTAGTCGAGACTTCTTTTTTGATGCAAGGTTTACTCACTTTTCGCCAATATTTGAACTCAAGCAATACTCAAGAAAAAACTCTGATTGACAAAATCAATCAACTTTGGCAAACCACCGAATGGGATTGGCATACCCGTGGCGGGCAAGATGTATTGTATTGGCACTGGTCGCCCAGATTTGGTTGGGATATGAATTTTGCGATTCGAGGATTCAATGAATGTTTGATTACTTATTTTTTGGCGGCGGCTTCGCCTACCCATTCCATCAAGGCTTCGGTGTATCACGATGGCTGGGCAAAAAGCAGTTTTTTCAAAAATGGCAAGTCATTTTACAACATTACTTTACCACTAGGTTTCGATTTTGGCGGACCTTTGTTTTTTTCGCATTACTCATTCTTGGGTTTAAATCCCAAAAACCTATCGGATACGTATGCCAATTATTGGACACAAAACGTAAATCATACGCTCATCAATCGAGCCTACTGTGTTGATAATCCCAAAAAATACGCTCTTTATAGTGCCAAATGTTGGGGTTTGACCGCCAGCGACAATCACATTGGGTATTCTGCCCACTCGCCTACCGAAGATTTAGGCGTAATCAGCCCTACGGCGGCGGTTTCGGCACTACCTTACACGCCCGAATACTCAATGGAAGCAATCAAATATTTTTATTATACCTTGGGCGATAGATTATGGGGGCAATATGGCTTTTATGATGCTTTTACGCCCGACGAGGGCTGGGTTGCCAGTTCTTATTTGGCAATTGACCAAGGACCAATTATTGTAATGATTGAAAACTATCGCACCGGTTTGCTCTGGAATTTATTTATGTCTTGCCCCGAAGTAGCCAATGCCAAAACCAAATTGGGATTTAATTAAAACAATAGTTCGTTGGTTTCTAGTTCCGAGTTGCTGTTGCCTGTGTCCTCACAGGCAACCAACTCAATCTATGCTTTTAACTTCGGCAAAGTTTAAAACTTTGCCGAAGTTTGGCGGACTAACTCATTGATAATCAATTATTTACATTTAAAATAAAATTGATTTTTCCCTAGCGAGGGCTCACCAGGGAAAAATCTCCTTACCCTTGTCTGTGTCCTCACAGGCAACCAACTCGAATCTAAGCTTTTAACTTCGGTAAAGTTTAAAACTTTGCCGAAGTTTGGCAAGATAACTCATTGATAATCAATTATTTATATTCAAATAAAAATGAAAAAAGGTTTAATCTTCGCTTTGATAAGTTTACTAATATTGGAACTCAAAAGCCAAACTTTAATCAAACAACCGTATCAACCAAGCCCCAAAGCCCTTGAATTTGTACAAAACCTGATTCAAAAAATGACTTTGGAGGAAAAAATCGGGCAAATGACCCTCTTTACCAGCGACTGGGATGTAACCGGACCCACCATTCGCGCTAATTACCAAGCCGATATTCAAGCCGGTAAAGTAGGTTCAATTTTTAATGCTCATACGGCTGAATATACCCGCAAATTACAAAAAATTGCCGTCGAGCAAACCCGCCTCAAAATACCACTTTTGTTTGGTTATGATGTCATTCACGGGCATAAAACCATTTTTCCCAGTCCCTTAGCCGAGTCTTGCACTTGGGATATGGCTTTGATTGAAAAAAATGCCCATTATTCTGCCAAAGAAGCCGCCGCTTCGGGTTTGCATTGGATATTTAACCCAATGGTTGATGTTGCCCGCGACCCGCGCTGGGGGCGAGTATCCGAAGGCTCAGGCGAAGATACTTATTTGGGGAGTTTGATTGCCCAAGCCAAAGTCAAAGGCTATCAAGGCTCTAATTTGCAAGACCCATTTACAATTTTGGCTTGTGTAAAACACTTTGCCGCCTATGGGGCTGCCCAAGCGGGGCGCGACTACCATACCGTAGATATGTCGGAGCGCGTATTGCGCGAAACGTACCTGCCCCCTTACAAGGCGGCGATTGATGCCGGTTGCTTTTCGGTAATGACTTCTTTCAACGAATATGATGGCGTACCGGCAAGTGGTAATGCTTTTTTATTACAAAAAATTTTGCGCCAAGAATGGAATTTTAAAGGTTTGGTAGTTACCGATTATACTTCAATGAATGAGATGGTAGCGCACGGCATTGTAGCCGACGAAAAAGCCGCCGGTGAGCTTGCGCTCAATGCCGGAGTTGATTTGGATATGCAGGGCGCAGTATATTATAATTATTTGAAAAAAAGCCTTGCCGAAGGCAAAATCACCGAAAGGCAAATCAATGAAGCGGTCAAAAATGTGTTATTGGCAAAATATGAATTAGGCTTGTTTACTGACCCGTATCGCTATTCGGATGCAGCCCGAGAAAAAGCCACAATTTTTGCTCCCGAAATAATGAATCACGCACGGATAGCCGCCCAAAAATCCATTGTGTTGCTCAAAAACGAGCCTTTTCGGGGTAGAAAAATTCTGCCTTTAGCCAAAAACATTCAAAAAGTGGCACTTATTGGCCCTTTGGCAAATAATCAAGAAGATATGTTGGGTAATTGGCGCGCTGCCGGAGATATTTCCAAAGCAGTTACCATTTTGCAAGGTATCAAAGAAGCCCTAGGCAGCAATGCCGAAGTGAAATATGCCAAAGGCTGTGATTTTAAGGGTAATGATACGCAGGGCTTTGAGGAAGCAATCGCCTTGGCAAAAAATGCCGAAGTAGTGATTTTGGCAATGGGCGAAAACCAAGCCCAAAGTGGCGAAGCCGCCAGTCGCTCCGACTTAGGACTGCCGGGTGTCCAACAACAATTGGTAGAAGCCATTTACAAGCTCGGCAAGCCAACGGTTATACTTTTGAGCAATGGCAGACCCCTGACTATCAGTTGGTTAGCCGAAAACGCTCCGGCAATTCTCGAAACTTGGCATTTGGGAACAATGGCGGGCAAAGCAATTGCCGATGTTTTGTTTGGTGATTATAATCCCAGTGGCAAATTGACAATGACTTTTCCGAGGAGTGTCGGGCAAATTCCGATTTTTTATAATCCCAAAAATACTGGCAGACCCTTTAATGCCCAAGACAAATACACCAGCAAATATTTGGATATTTCGAATGAACCTTTGTTTCCGTTTGGCTTTGGCTTGAGTTATACTGATTTTAGTTATCAAAATATGAAATTAAATAAAAATCAACTGAAAGCGAATGATGAAATAGGGGTAAGCATTGAAGTAAAAAACATCGGCAATTTGGCAGGCGAAGAAATAGTGCAATTGTATGTGCAAGATTTGGTCGGCAGTGTTACGCGCCCCATCAAGGAATTGAAAGGATTTCAAAAAATATTATTACAAGCTGGTGAAACCAAAACGGTCAGTTTCAAACTCAAAACTCAAGATTTAGCATTTTATACTCAGGATATGAGTTTTAAGCCCGAAGCTGGAAAGTTTAAAGTAATGATTGGCACACATTCCAATTCTACCCAAGACCTGATTTTGGAGTTGGTGGATTGAAGCAAGATAAATGAGTTGTGATAATTAAATTGATGTAAATATTTTAATAACTAACTCATTATCAGTTAGTTATTTTTTTAATGAATTGTTTTGATAAATATGCCCCATTCTTCTTAGCCCCCAAAAAGCGGGTCTTTCACCCAAAGATAAGAACCTGTAAGTAATTGATAATCAAGTGGTTAAAAAACAGGTTCTTGGAAATCTTCAGACTAAGAAGCCCTATTTCGGTAGTCTCCGACTACCCTCCGCCAAAGGCGGATCACCCGCCACGCATTGCTAAAATCTAAGCAAATACACTCAATATAACGCACGATAAATGAATGAAAGGTCTCTGACCTTTCCGGCTTTGCCGAGCAGGTTTGGATTGCCTAAAACGAATAATAAACACTTGATTATCAGCTACTTACATTCTTAGCCTATCGCCAAGCTACAGCCTACCACGCCATAAACCGCTTGAGGCGGTTAGAAGGTCAGAGACCTTCTTTTTCATTATTGGTTTGAAGTCTCCCTTCGGAAGACTTCAAACAACTAGGGGCTAATCTTCAATAATGCCTTTCCAGAGCGTATCACGTGAAATTTGCATACTCAAAGATAAGCATTTTTTCAATATTTGGAAAGATTTTTTTTACAACTAATTGATTACCAATCACTTATTCACTTTCTTTAAAACAAAAAACAAGCAGTTTTCACTACTTGTGTTTGTATAAAATTCTGATTATCATATACTTACATTTATCTCTAGCCTACAGCTACTTACACCCATAAACCGCTTGAGGCGGTTAGAATGTCCGAAGACATTCTTTTTCATTTATCGTTTTAAGTGTCCTAAGAACACTTAAAACAGCTTGGGGTTAGCAAATCCGAAAGAGCTAAGACATATAAATGAAAGGTCTCCGATCTTTCCGGCTTTGCCGAGCCGGTTTGGATTGCCTAAAATCAAAAATAAATACCTGATTATCAGCTACTTACATTCTTAGCCTATCTCCAAGCTACAGCCTACCACGCTATAAACCGCTTGAAGCGGTTAGAAGGTCAGAGACCTTCTTTTTCATTGTTAGTTTGAAGTGTCCGTTGAACACTTCAAACAACAGGGGCACGATAAATGAATGAAAGGTCTCCGACCTTTCCGGCTTTGCCGAGCCGACCTCACTGTGCTAGATATGTATTACTGTGCTAGGTTTCCAAACCTAGCACGAATTACTTGCACGTTTCCAACGTGCCTAGCGCGAGTACAAGCCAACTTAGAATATAGATAAATAATTGATAATCAGATAATTAACTAAAATAAAATACCTATTCTTTATTTTATTTCCCCTGTTGTGTCCAGCCTCCCTTCGGAAGACCGGACACAACTAGGGGCAATTCATCATAAAAAACTTATTTACTCCACCAAAGGTAACTCAATAAAAAAACTTGTGCCTATATCTTCTTCAGTCTCAAACCATATTCGCCCCCCGGCGTGTTCAATTCCGCGCTTCGATACTGCCAAACCAATGCCCGAACCACTGGATTTGGTGGTAAAATTGGGCATAAAAATCTTTTCCTGCGCATCGCGTGGCACACCCACGCCATTGTCCTTGATTTCAATTTTGATTAAGCCTTCTATCTCATTGGTCAAATTAATCTCAATCGTGGGGCGGCGGTCTTCGGGGACGGCCTCAATGGCATTTTTGATTAAGTTGGTAAATATTCGCCCAATGAGTTTTTGGTCACCCCGTACATAAAACTTCCCGGCGGCAATATTGACCGTCAAATCCAGTTCATCATTGCTATACAGACTTTGGCTATCGCGCAAAACCGCCGTAATTTCAAACCTTTCGCTGATAGGAATAGGCATTTTGGCAAACGAAGAAAAAGAAGTGGCAATGTCGCTCAAGATTTCTACTTGGTTGAGCAAAGTTTCCAAAGAACGCTCAAACATCAAACGGACTTGTTCGCTTTGATTTTCCAGCCTTACATTCATCATTTGCAAGGTGAGTTTCATTGGAGTAAGCGGGTTTTTGATTTCGTGGGCAACTTGCTGGGCAATTTCGCGCCAAGCTGATTCTTTTTGATTGCGCGCCAAATCTTCTTTGCTTCGGTCAAGTTTTTTGAGCATTTTATTGTATTCTTCTACAAATAAGCCGATTTCATCTTTAGAATTCCATTCCAAAGGCTCATTGTAATTATAAAAGGTGGTTTTTCGGATTTTTTGGGTTATCAAGCGTAAAGGAATGGTCAAAATTTGCGAAGCAAAATAAGAAAGTATGACAAAAACAATAAATATGGAAGCAAAAATATTGATAATAGTAGATAAAACTTCGCGCAATTGCTTGTTTAATTCATAATTAGAATCAAAAAACGGAATACTTACAATGCCACTCAATTGTACTCTGTCGGGATTAGAAAATTTAATGGGCACATACACCGATTGATATTGCAATTCGCCCGCCGATTCTTTGGCAGTTGCATAATTATTTTTTTGCCCTTTGATAACTTGCAAAGCCTCGGGGTTGAGATACGGCGAAAGCACGTCATTTTCATAAATAGCAGACTGGCTTGAGATGATTAAATAGCCACTCTCATCAAAAATATTGATGTCCAACTCGGCATATTGAGCTATTTGCCCCAAATTTTGGGCTAGTTGTTCTTTGGAGGTTTTGTTGTCGCGGAAATTTGCCAAATAAGGGGCTAAATTACGGGCAATTCCTTCGGTTTTGAAGACAAAATCATCATTAAAATTTTGGCGATAGCTCGCACTCAAAATGCTCAAAGTAGTAATGCTCACCGTAAACAAAGGCAAAAAGAAGGCAATATTCAAATAAAACTGAATACGGGTGGCAAAAGTAACCTGCACACCTTGCGTGCGTTGCCTCAAGCTATAAATCACCAACCAAACTACTATCACCAAAACCAATAACAAAAACAGGAAGGCAAAATTTGAAAATATATCCTGCCAATCATAAATAGGCGATGACACCACTACGCGCTTCTTAAAACCGCCCTGTACCGCCAAATGCTCAAAACCGGCGTGCGCAATGCCTTGCAAAAAAATAGCATCGAGGTCAAAAAGGCGATTTTTGAAATTTTTGTCATAATTATAAGCCCCCACACTATATACCAAGAGGCTGTCTTCATAAATGGCATAGCTAAAGGCTTTGGTCTCGGGCGCGGGCAAGTAGTTCTTATCCACCAAAAGCTCAGGATATACATTGGTAGGTGTCGCTTTTTTTTGTTTTAAATCAATGATTAAATAACCCGGCAGATTAGCTTCCTCATTATCCAATTTTACAAAAACCAAGTAGCGTTTTATCAAATTGACCCCGGGTTTGTCCACAAACCAAATTTCCTCATTGCCGGTATCATAAAATATTTTTTGGTAATTATCGCGGTAGTAGGAATATGAGCCTTCGGTTTCGCTCTCCTGATTGATGGGCTTGCCATCATCTGCCTTAAATGTCAGAATTTGTACTTCGTATTTATCAAAATAATTGCCCAAATAATTTTTGCGAATTTTTTGTCTGATTTCACCACTTTTGTTTTGTAGCGTATCAAACAAGCCAATGATTTGGGGGTCTTTGCGAATCAACTCAGTAGCTTGGCTCAATAAATTTTCGGCTAATTCATCGTTTTCGGGCAGTAGTCGATTGGCAAATCGGCGTTTTTCTTCAACACCTTTTTGTTTGCCAAAATTATAAATTGCATAAGTCCCCACGCCCGCGCACAACATTGCTCCCAAAAACAAATAAATAGAAGATAAGTAATTGAAACGATACAAATTTTTGGGTAATTTGAGCTGAAACAAACCCCAAAACACAATGCAATTTAGCAACAAAGGCAAAAACAAAGCCGGATAATAATAATATAAACTACTGATAATCAATAAATTAATTAAAAAAAATAAACCAAACGCACGCAAAACTCGATGGGCATTGATTTGCAAAAATAAACGAATCAACAAGTGATGAATCAAAAAATAATATGCCGACAACAGCCCAAATATGAGCAAACCCATCAAATGGAAAAAATTGAAATCAATATTTCGGGTAATATCAATCTCGAGTCTCGAGTGAATAAAAATAAAATTGAGTGTAATAAAATAGCTGATAATCAATCCATTAGATAAGACAATTACTACTATAGACCAAATGATTTTTTGGCTGTCAAGGTGTCGTATGACCATTCGGGTTACTCGAGCGCGCGGGAAGTACCGCAACGCATAATACACCCAAAACCCCAAAACCAATAAATGTAGAAGCAAATCACCAAGCGAATGTGTAAACCAATAGTTGGGAAACCATTGTTGGTCAAAAATTTCCCATTGGGGCAAACCAAAAGCCCTTTGCCAAAGCCAAATCACCGCCCGTACACCCAACAAATATGCCAACCAAAACACCAAACTTAGCTCGTAGTTTTTCTGTTTTTCGTAATACTTCGTCCAAATTCGGACTTGTAAGCCAATTGCCAGAAGCATAGGAATCAAAAAAAAGCCTAACAAGTAAAACTTTAATTGATTGACAGTCAATAATTTATCTTTGGGAATTAGACTAAACAAGTATTCTTGCGCGGGCGACCATACATCTAAATCATTTTTTTGGGATTGGGTTTCGAGGGCAAACCGCGCCTCTTTAAAAATCTCAGGATTAAGCCCTGATTTCAAGTACGCATTTTCAACTTTGTACTTGCGATAGATGGGCAACAATGAAAAAATCTCCAAAGTATCATCGGGCAAGCTCACCTTTTGTCCGGCTACCACAAAATCACCAATTTTAAACTTACGAAAGCTAAACGGCTGATTATGAGGAAGTTCGGCATATTCCGGCACAAAATGATAATCGCTCCAGTACAATATTTTTTTATTCAAAAATATAAAATAAGGATATTTTGTGGGGTTTTTGCCGGTTTGGAAAGCCAACCAACCTTTTGCTTGCACTTTGCGCTGGATTTCGCGCGTATCGGTGTCCAAACGACTAAGTGCCTGCCGAAGTTGGGCTTGGACCGGCGCAATCAAAGTATCGCGGGTTTTGATTTGTTGATTGGGCAATAAAAAATAAACGGCAATCAGACCAATTAGCCCAACTAGCCCCAAAATTCCCATAAAATAGCGATTTGCAAACAGGTTTTTCAAATGATATGTCTCAAATTTTTAATTAAAATCCGCTTTACAAACATAATTACAAAAAGTTTGCAAAAAAATTTTCCAATGCCAAATCCCATCATTTAATTCTTGATTTTTTTGATAAATCTTTGATTATCAGAGATTTATATAATTCAGATTGTTGCCAACTCATTCATAAATTGGCAATTCTCCTCCTCAATCTCAAACAAAAAAAACAAACTATACCTCCACGGTACTTTTTTTGGAATAAATAAGAAATCAACAATAATTCATAAGTACCTGATAATCAAACCTTTATATATTTGACAAATTTTTCAAAGCCGATTTTTGGAATAAAATATAAGTTATTTTGGGTAATAAACTCGAAAATAATCAGGCTTTTACCTACATTTGGAATAAAATTGATAAATCAAGACAAAAAACATTCAACATATTAAAAATTAGGCTGTTGTATTGATATGGAATATCTTAAGGAACTCAAGCAAATGCTGTCAATTAATAATCCGGTGATTGAGTATCAGGGGGTTATCAATCAAGAAGTAATCTTGAAAACTCTGAGCGAGCTGGAAAAATTGATGGATAGTTTTGGAGAAAAACTTAAGATTACGCGCAAAGCCTTTACTATCATTACCGAATGTTTGCAAAATATTGTCCGCTATTCCGACAAATCCGACAACCCCCTCGCCCACCCTATCTTTATATTTGATCGCCAAGATACGCAATATGTCATAGCCTCGGGCAATTTGGTAAGCCAAGAAAAAGCGCAAAAGCTCCAAAACCGCTTACTCGAACTCAATCAACTCGATTGGTTGGGTATTCAAGAAGCCTATCGTGATGTAATTCGCAAAAATATGAAAGAAAAAGACCCCGAACGCGACCGCAATAGTGCCGGACTGGGTTTTATAGAAATGGCACGCAAATCAGAACAAAAATTCATTTTTAAAATAATGGAATTTGATGCTAATTGTAGTTATTTTTTGTTGGGAATCCGCATTTTGAAAGATTAAGGACTTCATTAAGCCCCTCACTCCTACCCTCCGACTATCAAACAGCTCAAGCAACTATGGTTTTTTGACCATTTTGAGGAAATTCTAGCTGATGCTAAACCTAGAACTTAGGTACGCGGGCAGGCTAGACAGCCTGCGCTACAATTATCCTGAAAAGTGGTAAAGAATCACAAACACATCATAAGTATTTGATTATCAATCACTTACAAAAAATCAAGCTAAACAATAGGAAAAAGTATAAGTCTATTGCACATCTTTGGCACATCTAAAACCGATGCTAAAAGCGGCAGTTTCGGGTAGCGCGTAAGACCGCATTGAAGGGCGAAAAACCCTACTCGCGCCGGAGTTGGCAGAAGTAGCAGAGGCAGTACCGCCTTTGAGGGTTTTTTGGCGATTGAGTTCTTGTTTACGATAATAAGAATTTTGGTCGTAGCGGGTGTACCAATTATCACACCATTGCCAAAGCGCGCCTTCTAAGTTTTGCAAGCCCAATTTTTCGGCTTGGTGGGCGGCATATTCCAACTCAAATTCATTGGGCAGGCGTTTGCCCAGCCAATTGGCGTAGGCTTTGGCATCATTCCAACTCACCTGACGAACCGGCTCATCACCGGCTGCTTTGGGCTGATTGCGCCCTTGCGGGTACTCCCAGGTAGCCCCGGGAATAGTCATCCATTTGCCACTGGCTTCATCGTAGCTCATTCCTTCGCCTTTTTTTTCGGCATCGGTGATATAACGATTGATTTTGACAAATAATCGGAACTGTGCCACCGTTACAGGATTTTTATCCAAATAAAAAGGCATCAAGTCGGTGCTAAATACGGGTTTTTCGTTGTCCAAGCCCTCATTAGAGCCTATTTTGGTACGTCCGCCTTTGAGCAATACCATATTTTCGGGAGTTTTGTCAGGGTTTTGGGCGGTAAGCGATTGATTATCAAGCAGATAAGAATTGAGAAACGTATAAATAATGAGGGTAATTCTAAACATTGGCACTTTCGATTTTGCTTTATATCTTAGTTTTTACATTAATTTTAGTCAATACATTTTATTTGTCTATTTCCAATGATGATTTTTTTATAAAAAGTAATGAATGAAAGATTTGAGGAAGAATTGGCTTTTTATTTTGTCAAAAAAGGATAACTTGTTTTGCCAACAAATTATCCTTTGCGCATAGAAAATGGTTTTTTGATAAATATTTGACCGTGTCTGCCTCTAGTTGATAATCAAACAATTAGCAACCGGAGTTTATTCCAAATAACTGACTTTTTGCCCCTGCTCGGCTACTTTAAATTGCGAAGCGGTAATTTTAGCCACAAAAGGCTCGGAGTAAAAAATAGTTTGGTCATTCATTTTGAGCTTGAAGCGAACTTCGGTAGCAAAGTTGCCCTTGAATTGCGGGGCTGTAAATAAAACCGAATGTTGAGCCGGCAAATCCAATGTACCAAAAGTAGCTCCCATTCCCCAATCAAAATTCCAATATTCAATTGGTTGCCACTTGCCTTGCGGATTTTTGGCTTCTTGAATCATAATCAAGCTACCGTCTTGAGTAGTTATTTTTTGGGCTTGCCCGGAAGTATTAATCAAATTAAAAATAGATAATTGCGAGCTTTGTTCCCCAACTTTGACAAATTTGAGCGTAATTTGGGAATTGTTATCAATGTTTTCCGCTTTTTTGAGGTCAAAATACTGATACCAAGCCGGAGCCATAGTCGCTTCGGAAGGCGCATTTTGTTTAAACCAACTGGGGGCGGGCGATTGTGCCACTGTGGTTGGGGGAGTGTTTTTTACCGGAATTGTCAAAGCTCCCAACACCAAAATGCTGCCGGAAAAAAGCAAAACTTTTAGTTTTCTTTTCATAAATCCTTTTTTTCTAGGATATTTAGTTTTTTGAATCAATCAATTTAGCAAATTTTACCCGCCTTATTCATTTGGCGAAACCAATCAAGCAACCCCAAAAATGATAGCCTTTCGACTATTACTTTAGGTTAAGTTTTGGGAAATAGAAGTGTTTGTAAAATAATACTGAATCTTTCTTTAGTACAAAACGAAAAAATCCACAATTTTATTTTCGGATAGTTTTGTATTTGAAAAAAATAGAGCAATTTAATTTTGAGATTACTTTGCTCAATCAATACAAATCTACTGCCAAAAATACTTTTCCGTTTATAAATAGTTTAACCAGAAAGATTGGGTATAGTTTTGAAAAACTTAAAGTTTTCAAGGTTTTTGTCTGGGCAAAGCTAGGTAATGTTGGGGGAAATTGCCAAACTTCCCAAAGAAAATTTTTTATTTTTTTTATTTTAAGCCACAAGCATTTGTTGGGTAAGGTAATTTTCGGCTGTTCCTTGTTTAAAGCTCTACATTTAACGCAAATTTGAGTACTAGAATCAATCTTGCTCTATAAATAAGTTGGCAAGTATAGTCGACTAAGCCTTTTTTTTGTCATTCAAAATGGACCTTTCGTCGCGCAAGAGTTCGCTCAAGAGAATCAGTCGTATCTCCAAAGCGAAAGTATTGAACAACAAAACCCCAAACGCCGGATGATTGGCAGTATGTTCGGTCTCAAAAGCTTGAAATCCTTTGGCAGTAATTTTCTTATCTTTGAATCGCACTTCGCCCAATGATTTGTTGGGTGCCAAGACTTTGAAATAGTTACCGTTTTTGATAATTTCATACGAAATTTGGTTATCGGGAGTATCGCTTATTTTGATTTTTCCGTCCTCGAAACTCACTTGCCAAAGTAGTTTCCCTTCTATATCGCGCAATTGGAGGGCTTTTTCGCTGTATTGGGTGGTAGCGATTACATCGCCTCTTTCATTGAAATATTGAGCTTTTTGCGGGGAATTAAATTGCCCGGTAATTGTATTTTTTTGCTCATTAAACTCCAATACTGCTTCGCGGGCGGTGAGCAAAATATGAGCAAACCAGTCGCTTTCGGTAGCGGTGGTGGTTTTGATAAGCCACTGACGTTGGTTTTCTTGGGGGGCTGTACTTTTTTTGTTTCTTTCTTCGCCCAAACTGTATTGATTGTTTTCTTCTTTGCTTGGTTTAGGTTGGTTGCAATGGGCAGTCAGTATCACCAGCCAAATCCATAACAACGGACGAATTTTTTTTTGAATATTCATAAATTCTTGCTATACAAAAGTTTGATTTTGAGAGAAATATAAATTTAATTGCCTTGTAAACTACTGACCTTGAGAATTGACCATTAAAAATTAAAAATGGTCTAATCACTTGATTATCAATGATTTATATTTTTAAAGTATTATGTGATTTGTCGGCATTGCTCAATACTAGGCAAGCTACAAAGTAAGAAAAAACTTTTCAAGAAATCGTTTTTTAAGGGGGAAAATTCATCATCTTAAGTTAAAAGAGTGATTTTCAGGTACTTACCACCCCCAAAAAAAAATCCCCAAATTTTGGAAGTGATTTCTACTTAGAAAACTTAAAAAATCATCATTGCTTTATCTAAAATAAATTTGCAACTTTACAAATCAACAATTCTTTGTCAAGAATACTTCGGACCTTTTTTTGTAAGTAATTGACTGGGTCTGCCTCTGGTTGATAATCCGCCAAAGGCGGGCAAGTTTTTAAGATGGGCTGATGTGCTAATTAAAAACCTGATTATCAGGTATTTACAAAACACAAATTCTTAAGTTATTTTTTAATCGTTCCTTAGCAAATAACTCGGAACTGGAAACTATCCGAACTATTGTTTTTAAAAGATTACTCATTTTGATAAGTCATTGCATTTTCTTATAATATATATTTTTTTGAATGAATAAATTGGGTTGGATATTGATTTTTTTGTTGATGCCTGCCACCGGTGGGTTAGCCCAACCACAAATTGATAGCCTCCAACAAGCCCTTAAAAAAAGTCAAAATCTATCAAGTAAATCGCTGATTATCAATCAAATAGCTTACGCTTACCGCGAAACCAACCCCAATGAAGCCCGTAAACACGCCCACGAAGCCGAAGAAATAGCCCTTAAAAATAATTTGACCAAAGAGCTAGGCAAAATTTATGAAAATTTGGGCTGGATTTATTATCGAATGGGCGATGCCCACATTGCGCTGGAGTATAACCTCAAAGCCCTCAAATTCAATGAGTTATATCAAAATAAAACCGAGCTTTTGCATACTTACAATAATCTTGCGGCTATTTATGTCGACCAAGCCAAGTTTGACTTGGGTTTAGAAAATCTTTTCAAAGCCCTCGAACTTGCCAATCAACTCAACTCAATTCGCGGCAAAAGCCGCACGCTCAACAATCTGGCTTACAATTATTTGACGCAAAAAAAACTAGACTCGGCTTTGTACTATGCGCAAATCTGCCTGCGATTTAGCCAAAATGTCAATTATCAAGAGTCGGTGGCTTTTGCGATGCGCAATTTGGGCGATATATATTTACTTAAAAAACAAAATCCCAAAGCTCGCAATTATTATCAACAAGGTTTGGTAATTAGTCAAAAAACTCAATATAATTTTCTCATTGCCACGCTTACTACCTGCATCGGCGAAACTTATATTCCCGAAAACCCCACTACAGCCCTGCGCTATTTGCAAGAAGCGGTAATTTTAGCTAAAAAATACGGTTATCAAGAAGAATTGCCCTTCATTTATCAAAAAATCTCCGAAGTTGCCTTGCTTCAAAAAGATTTTGCTTTGGCGTATCGCTACAGTCAAATGTATGCCGAAATCAAAGATACACTTGCCAATTTTGAGCGTATCAAACAAATGGAATACCTGAACTACCAAGCCGAAAACATCAAGAAACAAAGCAAAATAGATTTATTAGCCAAAGATAGCCTCATCCAGACCGCCCAAATCAAGGCGCAACAAAGGCTCATTTGGATTGTAGTGATTATTTTAATCTTGATTGTATTGCTTTTGGGACTAACGATGTATATCAACCGTTTGCGACAAAGAAATAACCTGATTTTACAACATCAAAAAAATGAATTAGAACAAAAAAACGCCGAAATTTCACTCCAAAAAGAAGAAATCAAAAGTCAAGCCGAGCATTTGCAAGCGTTGAATGACCTGAAAAACAAACTTTTCTCCATTATCAGCCACGATTTGCGAACACCCATTGGCAGTATGAAAAATGTAATCTATTTGCTCGAGAATCGCTTCCTCAATCAAGAGGAGTTTTTCTCGATGGCGGGCGAATTGAAAAAAAATGTCGATTCTACTTTTTATACTCTCGACAATCTTTTGCAATGGGTGCTGACCCAAATGGAAGGAGTAAGTGTAAAACCTACTTCTTTGAATATTTATACAATGGTGCAAAACAAATTGGATTTGTATGCCGAGTATATCCAAAGCAAAAAAATACGCGTCCACAACCAAATAACCGCCGATGCTTACTTTTGGGCTGATTTTCAGCATATTGACTTGGTGTTAAGAAATTTAATTGGCAATGCGCTCAAATTTACCCCACGGGGTGGGCAAATCGAGATTAGTTATGTTGTCAGACCCAATGCAGGTGAGGTTTGGATAAAAGACTCAGGGGTGGGAATTTCGGATGATGATTTGACTAAATTGTTTCAAGTCAAACAAAATATCAGCCGTTATGGTACCGACAATGAAAAAGGAACAGGCATTGGTCTCTTGCTTTGTAAGGAGTTTATTGAGCGCAATCAGGGCAAAATTTGGGCGGAAAGTAAGCTCAATGAAGGCAGTACTTTCAAATTTTGTTTGCCCACGCAAACAAGCAAAATCTAGCATTATTTGTTTATCAAAAATTTTAACCAAAAACTTATTTCTGCGTAATTAATTATAAGCAATTAACTTACAAGTACAGGATATGAAAAAAAGTCTCATTTTATGGCTATTTATCGCTTCTTTTGGCTTCATTGGTGAAATTTTGGCGCAAGGTGGAGGCACCAAAGGGTCGGTTTCGGGCGGAACAAAAACCAATACTTATCAAAGTTCCAACGAGTTATTAACTACTTTGGGGGTTACAACTGCCCAAGGTATGTATATCACGTATGCAGCGATTGGTACACTCGCCGATGCCTACAGCAAGGGAGCTTATGAAAAGGATTTTGCTATTCAAATGATTGGTGAATACGTAGCCCTTACCAATACCGTACACAAGCAATTGCAAAAACTATTGGACTCCAAAACCCTTGATGCTGCCGATACCAAGTTTATCAAAGATGTATTGCTTACTTATGGCTACTTGGAGTCCGAAGCCGGAGCTTATAAAAGCTATATGGAAACCGATGACTATCAGTATGTAACCAAATACAGCGAAAATCGAGAAAAGGCTTGGGCAAAAATTTCGGAATTATTGGGTTTTAAAAAATAATTACAAACGGTTTTGAGCGTGGTTTGTGGCTTTAACAGCCACGTTTGGGATATGTTTCTGTCTTATATCCAAAATTAAGTGAACTTCGGCAAAGTTTTAAACTTTGCCGAAGTTGCGTAAAGCGGTTTTTGTCAAAAAAAATCACTTTTGATGGCGTATAAAAATTATAAACCTTCGGGTTTCCAACCCAATTTATCCAACAACAACCAAACAGCCAGCACCGCCGCCACGCCCGACAAGGCATAATTCCACCAATCGGCGCGCAAACGCAAAAGTTTTACGACCAAACTACCCAATAGCAAAACCATAATAACCACAATGATTTGCCCAATTTCAATCCCTACATTAAAAGCCAACAAACGCCAAGCAATTCCCTCAAGATTATTCCCAAACATATCGCGCAAAAAATTGGAAAAGGCAAAACCGTGAATAAAGCCAAATATTACCGCCAATCCATAACGCACATAAAGGCGTGAGCTTTGGTTAAATGACTGATTGCTAGGCTGTTCCCAAAAATTGAGTAAAGCTGTAATCAAAATAGTAATCGGAATAAGAGTCTCGATGAGGGCTTTGTCAAAACCCACCACTTGCAAAACTGCCAAAGCCAAAGTCAGGGAATGTCCGAGGGTAAATGCCGTGATCAAAATCAAAATTTTGCGCCATTGAGCAAGCTGATAAATCGCCGAAAGTACTACAATAAACAAAATATGGTCAATACCCGAAAATTTTTTGTCAATAATATGCTCAAATCCAATTTGAAAAAAAGCTTGAAACTCTGTCATTTACACTTAAAAATTTAGATTTGTTGAGGTTGTATCAATGTCAAGAGAATGATTAACCGTACAAAGATACATCGCTTTCTATGATTAAAAAAATTATTATTTCTTAATTAATTGATAATCAGGGCTTTATAAATTTATTTTAAAATTTCACGGAATATTGTAATGCAGGCTGTCTAGCCTGCCCCCGCAAATGTGTTTAGACTTGCGATAAAGTTAGACCTTCTTAAAATGGGTAAAAAACCAAATTCATCTCGGAAGCGAATTTATTATAAATACTTGATTATCAAGTACTTATAAAAACAAATATTTTTCAACTCACCCAGCGATTTATTCAAGCCTCATTTTTTACGCTTCATCTATTGAAATACCCGCTTCTTCGGCAAACTGTGTTATTTGGTGAATCTGTGATTTAATTTTGATTCATCAATTTTAAATCATTTATAACAATGAAAAATCTACTGCTAACTTTTCTGGGAATTATCTTAGCCGGTCAACTGTTTGCCCAAACCCAAACAATTCGGGGGCAAATCATTGACCAACAGGCAAAATCGCCTTTGGCGGGGGCTACAGTGTTTATTCCTGATACTGAACCTTTGATTGGGGCTACTACCGATGCCGAAGGCTATTATGAACTCAAAAATGTGCCTTTGGGCAGGGTTGCAATCAAAATTTCGTATTTGGGTTACAAAGAACAATTTTTACCCAATATATTGGTCAATGCCGGCAAAGAAGTTTTATTAAATGTAGAGTTGGAAGAACAAATTTTGGCGGGAGCCGAAGTGGTGATTCGCGCCAATGCCGACAAAACCCAATTAAACAATGAATTTTCGGCGGTGAGTTCGCGGGGCTTCAGTCTCGAAGATGTAACGCGCTACGCCGGTAGCCGCAACGACCCCGCGCGGATGGCAACCAATTTTGCCGGAGTAAGTGGCGCAAATGATGCTCGTAACGATATTGTGATTCGGGGCAACTCGCCTACCGGTTTATTGTGGCGTTTGGAAGGTATTGATATTCCTTCGCCCAACCATTATGGCACTTTGGGAACTACGGGCGGTCCCGTAGGAATGTTGAACAACAATGTATTGGCAAATTCCGATTTTATGACGGGTGCGTTTCCGGCAGAGTACGGCAATGCCAATGCGGGGGTTTTTGATATTAAAATGCGAACCGGCAACAATGCCAAGCAAGAACGATTGTTTCAAATCGGATTTGCCGGATTTGAAGCGGGTTTGGAAGGTCCGTTTAATAAAAACAGCAAAGCCACTTATTTGGTCAATTATCGCTATTCTACTTTGGCGGTGTTTAGTGCTTTGGGGATTCCCTTTGGTACGGGTACAGCAGTTCCCCAATACCAAGATATTTCTTTTAAAATAAACCTTCCCAGCCAAAAAATCGGTACATTTTCTATATTTGGTTTGGGAGGAACAAGTAAAATTGATTTATTGGGAAGCGATACCGAAAAACCTGACCCTCAAGATGCCTTTGGCGACATCAACGAAGACTCAAGATTCAAAGCCGGAATGGGCGTAGTGGGTGTATCGCACACCTATTTTTTCAACAAAAACACCTATTCTGAAATTACTTTGGCAGTATCGGGCAGTTACAATCGGGGCACCATTGATTCACTCACACGCAGTAGTGAAGGGCAAGTGATTGACCGAACTTATGCGGCGGCACTTAATTTTAGTCAGCATAAATACAGCTTGCGAGCGCAAATCAACAAGAAATTTAATGCCCGCAACAGTGTAAATATCGGGATTTTGACTGATTTTTTGAATGTCAATTTAGCCGACAGTTCTTTGAATCGAGATACGGGCAATTTTTTATTGCTGAGAGATTTTGCCGGAAGCAGTACTTTGTTCCAAGCTTATGCCCAATGGCAGCACCGCTTCAATGACAAACTGATTTTAAATTCGGGTTTGCATTATCAAATATTTGCCCTCAACAATTCGCAGGCAATTGAGCCACGCGTGGGTTTGAAATACCGATTCAATGACAAACAATCTTTGAGTTTGGGTTTGGGTTTGCATAGTCAATTACAACCTTTACAAACTTATTTTCAGGAAGTTAGCTTAAATAATGGGGCAAAATTTCGTTCCAACGAAAATTTAGGCTTTACACGCAGTATGCACTATGTATTGGCTTATGACAATGCCTTGAGCAATGATTTTCGCCTCAAAGCCGAAGTGTATTATCAAAATATTTGGAATGCTGCCGTAGAACAAACTGCCTCATCTTTCTCGATGCTCAATGCCGGAGCCGGTTTTGGAATTCCCGATAAAAATTACTTGGTCAATGATGGCACGGGTTATAATTATGGACTTGAATTGACCTTGGAGAAATTTTTTAGTCAAAATTATTATTTCTTGTTTACGACTTCCGTTTTCAATTCAAAATACGAAGGTTCAGACAAAATTGAGCGCAACACAGCTTTTAATGGCAATTATGTGGTCAATTTGTTGGGAGGGCGGGAATTTAAAGTACGGGGGAAAAATGTCATATTTTTGGATACCAAATTCACCATAGCCGGTGGCAACCGCTACACACCCATTGATTTGAACGCCTCAATTGCCAATGGCTACGAAATATTAAGCGAAGCAGATGCTTTTTTGGAGCAATTTCCGACTTATATTCGTTGGGATATAAAAATGGGTTATCGCATCAATCGCGCCAAACTTACCCACGAGTTTTTTGTGGATATTCAGAATATTAGCAACCAAAAAAATGTATTTATTCGCCGCTTCAATCGCACCACCCAAAGCATTACCGATACTAACCAATTGGGCTTGTTTCCGGTGGTGCAATACCGGCTAACTTTCTGATAATCAGATACTTACAAAACCTCATCAAATTTTGATGAGGTTTATTTTTTTTGTTTTTTAAAATTTTAAAGCCAAGAATCATTTCTTTTTCTTTTTGCGCGTGCTAATCACAATTGCTCCACTTTTGGCAGTTTCGCCATACTTGGCTTGGGCTTCTTGGGGAAGCATATATTGGGAAGTTTTGATTTTTTTTGGGTCAATAAATTGCTCAGGGCTTAAATCAAACTTAGCAATAGAACCTACCACCTCGTCATCAATTACTACCAACCAGTCAGCCGGAGGGGGCGGAGAATCTTCATACATAGCAAAGTTGATAGGCAAAAGCATATAAGTTTTTACTTTTCTGCCGTTTTGCTCGCCGGGCAGCCATTTTCCGGCGGCTTTGATTACGCGGATAGCTTCTTCTTCACAACCACCACCTATACCTTTTTGAACCTCAAAATTAATCAAAGTACTATCGGTATTGACCACAAATTTGATGACAACCTTCCCATTGATGTTGGCATCTCGGGCTTCGGCGGGGTATCTGAGGTTTCGAGAAATAAAATTATAAAAGGCTTGGCGACCCATTGCCGGTTCTGGAGCTTTGTCGAAAAAAAGTTCCAATTGGGTAGAATCTTGGCTGGGGGTCTGCCCAGAGGCGGTTAAAGTTCCCAAGCCTAAAAAAAATCCAAAAATTTTAAAAAAATTGAAATTCATTTGATTTAGCTTTTGATTATGTTATATTTATGGGCAAAAATAATACTTTTTTCAATTATTTGTTTGCTTTTTTATCATTTTTAAAAGTATAGAAACTAATTTTACTTTGGCTCTTTCAATTTTTTGAACCACAAGTAGCCTAGAAAACATAGAAAAATACGATTTTAATCAAAAATTTGGTATCGCAAAATTCCTTTTTTTGAGAACTAAAAAGGTTCTTCAGCACTTTTCAGAAATCATCTCTTCGGAAATTTATCAATTTCAGCAAAAATACTTTTCCTGAAAAGTAGTGAAAAACCAACATATTCGAACACCAATTTTATTTTTTGATGTAAGGTTTGAAGCCAAATTAACAAGAATTAACAATTTATTATCCTAGTTTTTGTAACCTTTGGTGGGCTTTAAGGTGTATATGCAAAAAAACAAAAGATTTTTTTTTAGTAGATGCAACTTTTAAAACCTAAAAAACATCTTTAAGACATACAACGCTTAAAGACAACAAATGAAAATTATTTTAAAAGCCTTGTAATGTTTTTCTGAGTTATTCTACTTATACATAAAACCATAAAACAGAGATAAAATGAAATCTATACCATATAACCCCACCAAAAATTTATTGAATATGGCTATCACTTTGTTTGCTTTAAATAACAAGCAAAAAGCTAGAAAACCCCAAGTTTACTGGGTCATTGACGAAAACGATTGCGACACTTCTTCGGTCATTATCAAATATTTTGATGAAAATGATGCTTTATTACATCAGGAAGTCATTAGCGGCTTAACCAATGGGATTATGGACGAAGAAGTGGTGTTGCAATTGAATCAAACCAAAGAAAGAGTGATTAAAACAATGATTTAATCGGTGATTTTTGAACAAATATCCGATTCCCTAAGCTCCAATTTGGTAAATAAATCCCGTCAATTTGCCCTTTACTCCTTCTGAGTCGCTTGCTGGTAATTTTATTCCTTATGATATATTCATTTTGCTTTGCGCAATCGCGGAGGCTCGGCTTCTAGTCCCATCTTATAAGCAAGTTGCGAAGCACAGTTATTCAGAGCATTCTCAAAAAGATTTTTATTTCCCAAAATGAAACTTCTTTTTAAAGCTAAAAATTCGTAAACAATTGATTATCAATTACTTATAAAATAGGCATTGAATTGGCATAAATCAATTATAGAGATTAGAACTTAATGCATAGCTGGTTGAAGAATTTGAAAAAACCCCGTTTCCTTGATGAAGCGTGGTTTTTTTGTTTTGTGATTACTCAGCCTTTGAATCAACGAGGGTATTAATCAATAGTTTGGACAGTTTCCGGTTTCTAGTTATTTGCTAAGTGCTTGATTATCATATAGTTATAAAAAATATTTGAAATAGCATAACTAACAGATAATCAAGCACTTATAAAAAATGCCCGAAGTATTGTTAATACAATGTGAATATTTTGGAATTTTGTATTTCTTTATGAAAACTTATTTCTAGAAACTACCCTAAGGAATGATTTAAAAATAAAGTAAACAATATCAATTATTAAATAATTGACCGTGTCTGCCTCTGGCTGATAATCAATGTATTACAACTTGTCCGCCTCTGGTGGATCAGCACACCAGCACATTTTATAACTAACTCATTACTAAAAATCAATATCCCAAAAACCTACCGCGTGTTCAAGCGCAATTAAGGCATCAATATAATTTTTGAGGGCATCAAAATAAGCAAAATACACCTCATCGGCTTTGCGATGGCTCTCCGAAAGGTCAAGGAAAGAAGTTTCGCCTTTGGCATAGGATTGCGCTTCCCTACTCAAAACCCGGTCGGCTTGGGCAAGTAAGCCCTCATTCAAAAAAAGTTGGATTTGTTTGTGGGCAATTTGGTAAAGCAAATAAGCCTGACGAATCTCGGTTTCAATCATAATGGCGGTGGCTTGCACCAGCGTTTGCGCTTGTTGAATACTTTTTTGGGCGGCAACCAAATCGCCCTTGCGCCGATTCGACAACATCAACGGAAAACCTACCGTAGCCGTAATCGCGTGGTAAGCCGGAGTCGGACCTATTTCGTTGGTAGCCAGGGTATAATAATTGTTGCCCAAATCAAAAGTCAAATCACTCACCCGATTCGATTTTACCATTGCCAGCCCTTGCTCATTGATTTTTTCGCGTAGGCGCGCAACTTGCATTTCGGGGCGAATTTGGAGTGCCAATTGAGTCAAAGAATCTATTGCATAAGTTTGGTAAGGAATATTGATGTTGCCTTGTGCCACAATTCTTTGATTTTGAATTTGACTCAAAGGCAGTGCCAATGCCAGTGCCGAAGTAGCTACATCGGCTTCCGACTCATACAAATCGTCCAAAAGTTGCCCCATTTCTATTTTAAGCCGCAAAAGCTCAAGCTCGTCCATATCCTTAGACTTTTCTTTTTCTTCAAGCTCTTTACTTAGCAAAGTATAAGTGCGTTTTTCGCGGTCAAAAATATTTTGATGAATCAACAACTGTACATAGGCTTGGGTAGCTTCCAAGCGGAAGTTACGCAGGAGAATTTCAAAATTGGCTTGGGCTAAACCACTGTTGCTTTCGGCAAGTTGAATCCGATTGCGCCGTTTTTTACCCATTTCCACAGTTTGGGTAAAACCTGCGTAGAGCTGTTGTTGTAAGGCTTGATTGGTAATATCGCCCGACACATTGCCCATTGTAAAAGAAGGATTGGGGCGAATTTTGGCTAAACTGATTTGCGCATCGGCGATTGAAACATTGTATTCTTCAGCCAATAAATTCAGGTTGTTTTCAAGGGCTAGGTTGATAAACCGTTGATACCGCATCGGGTTAATATTGAGGGTATCCAAAGTGAGATTTTGGGAAAAAAGCGCGCAAGAAAAAAATAAGCAACATAATAAATTTAAAGTTTTTTTCATAAAATATTGATAATCAGGTTTTTATATAAATTCATTTCAAGTCAATTTATTCAACAACTTCGACTAAAACTAAAGTTTGGATAGAGCAGTATTTCTTAAGATTTTTTTATAATTTTTCGGTTAATCAATTGATTTTCAAGTACTTAACTCAGAACTCAAAACTAGAAACTCAAACTAGAAACTAGAAACTCGGAACTCTAATTAGCCGATTTTTGTATTTGAAAAAAAGCCCCCAAATTAAAAGTAAGCACCAAAGCCGACTGTTTTTGGCGAGCGGCGTACAAAGCATTGGCTTTCATATTAAAATCCAAACTCCAGCGTTCATTCAATTGGTAATTACAACCCACCACCGGGGCTACGCCAAAATTAGTATCATTGCCATTGATTTTTAAATTATTGTTTTCCAAAAAAGGGCGGAGATTAGCCGGAATGGGCTGTCCGGTTGCGGTTGATAATTTTAAGATAATTTCGCCCAAATCCAAGTCTTCAGTGTCATTGATATACATACCTAAATCAAGACCCAAATACGGGCGGATTTTCTCAGTCAAAATATAATATTCAAAGCCAATATTAATGGGGAAAAAATTTACCTTAGGGATTTCAATTTTATCTGTGCCAAGCTGATTTGCCAAGCGCAACAGATCTGCGGTAGCTTGGCTCAAGCCCAACCTTAGAGCAAAATCGCCAATATCGCCGCCACTGCGCCCAAAAGCATAGAAGCCCACCCCGTTGGTCAGGGCAAAACGTGGCGAAATCTGGTATTTACCGGCAATTATTGCCCCAAAACCATTTTTGTTGATAGTTCCAAAATCGCCGGTGGGTATGGAATAGCCAAAACTTGCCCCCAAACGCAGTTGAGCCGGTAAATTGCCAAACGTGAAACAAAAAATAAGAAATACAAAGATTTTCTTCATTCGTAAAATTATTTAGATTGAAAAATAAAGGTAAAAGAAATTTTTGATTCTTGATTCATTTGCAAAAAATGAAAAACTGAAAAATTAATAGCAATATCTTTGATTTTTTTTGAAAATAACTTCTAACAAACTGCTAAATCATTGATAATCAAATAATTATATGCAAGCACTTCAAATAGAACCCTCATAAATCAAACTAATCCGGCTCTAAGTAGTTAAGGTTTTATAACACAAAAACTAACAAGCCAAACAAAGGATTGCTTGAAGAACAATATTTTATTTTTGTATAAATTGCTGATAATCAACAATTTAAACCAATAACTATTAAGAAGCAAAAAACAAAATTTGCTTTTTTTGTAAAAAAACTTACAACTTTGCGAGATTTTTAGCGCAATCATCTTCAAATTTATGATAAAGAATTTAGTAATTGTTTTGCGAGATTTTTAGCGCAATCATCTTCAAATTTATGATAAAGAATTTAGTAATTGTTGAATCGCCCGCCAAGGCAAAAACCATTGAAGGCTACCTCGGAAAAGACTTTACCGTCAAATCCAGCTATGGACACGTGCGCGATTTGCCCAAAAATAATGATGCCATTGATATAGATAACGATTTCAAACCCAACTACGAAATCTCCGCCGATAAAAGACAACTTATCAGCGAACTCAAAAAACTCGTTAAAGATACCGAAACCGTGTGGCTGGCAACTGACGACGACCGCGAGGGCGAAGCCATCTCTTGGCACTTGCAAGAAGCCCTTGATTTGAAGGAAAAAGCTGTAAAGCGCATTGTTTTCCGCGAAATTACCAAAACCGCCATCCAAAAAGCCATTCAAAGTCCGCGCGATATTGATTATGATTTGGTCAATGCCCAGCAAGCCCGCCGCGTGCTTGACCGTTTGGTGGGTTTTGAGCTTTCGCCTTTGTTGTGGAAAAAAGTGAAAGCCGGACTTTCGGCAGGGCGAGTGCAGTCGGTAGCCGTAAGAATGATTGTGGAGCGCGAGCGCGAAATTGCCAAATTCACGCCCATAGCTTCGTTTCGCATTAGTGCCGAGTTTGGCTTAGAAAAAGGCAAAAAATTGATTGCCGAATTGCCCGAAAAAATTGAAAACCAAGCCGGCGCGCAAGACTTTTTGAACAAATGTATTGGCGCAGAGTTCAAAGTAAAAAACTTAGAAACCAAACCCGCCAAAAAATCGCCCGCCCCGCCTTTTACGACTTCTACTTTGCAACAAGAAGCCAGTCGCAAGCTCCGTATGTCAGTTTCGCGCACTATGCGCCTAGCCCAAAACCTCTACGAAGCCGGTAAAATATCGTATATGCGTACCGACTCGACCAACTTGTCGGAAGAAGCCATCGGCAAAGCCGCCGAAGCCATTGAAAATAACTATGGCAAAACGTATGTGCAAACTCGCCGCTTCAAAACCAAAAATGAATCAGCCCAAGAAGCCCACGAAGCCATCCGCCCCACCGACTTCAATGCCAAAGTTGCCAGCCAAGACCGCGATGAACAACGCTTGTATGAACTGATTTGGCAACGCGCCATTGCCTCGCAAATGGCTGATGCTCAGTTGGAAAGAACGACCGCCACCATTGGCATCAACCCGATTTTATACAATCAAAATAATAAGCCGGTGGCGATGCCCGATTTGTTGGCAAAAGGCGAAGTAATCAAGTTTGATGGCTTTTTGAAAGTTTATCTCGAATCAACCGATGATGAGGAAGAAGAAGAAATGGGCAAAATGTTGCCCCCACTCACCATTGGGCAATTACTTGACCTAAATCAAATGCTGGCTACGGAGCGTTTTTCGCGTCCTTCTGCCCGTTTTACCGAGGCTAGTCTGGTCAAAGAACTCGAGGAGATGGGCATTGGTCGCCCCTCAACTTACGCGCCTACCATTTCCACGATTCAAGAGCGAGGTTATATTGTAAAAGAAGACCGCGAAGGCAAACCGCGCCCTTACCGCGAATTGGTTTTGGCAAATAACCAAATCCGTGAAACCCAAAAAACCGAAATAGTCGGCACCGAAAAGGCTAAATTATTTCCGACCGATATTGCCGGCGTAGTCAATGATTTTTTGGTCAAGTACTTTGCCGATGTCATTGATTATCATTTTACTGCCAATATTGAGGAGGAATTTGACAAAATCGCCGAAGGCAAAAAAGAATGGGTGGAGATGATTCGTAAGTTTTATGGCGGTTTTCACAACAAAGTCCAAGATACTACCAAAGAAGCCGAAAGAGCCAGTGTAAACTCTACCCGTATTTTGGGCAAACACCCCGACAATGGCTTGCCGGTTTTGGCAATTTTGGGCAGATACGGAGGGTTTATTCAAATTGGTGAAACTACCGAAAATTCTAAAGAAAAACCGCCTCGCGCCAGTCTGCAAAAAAATCAACGCCTCGAGACGATTACACTAGCCGAAGCCTTGGAATTGTTCAAATTACCGCGCGAAGTGGGCGAGTTTGAAGACAAAGGTATGACTGTGGCAATTGGGCGATTTGGTCCATACATACGCCACGATGGAAACTTCTATTCTTTGGGCAAAACTGATGACCCCTATAGCATTACCGAAGAACGTGCCATTGAAATCATTGAAGCCAAACGCCTGGCAGATTCCCAAAAATTGATTAAATCTTTTCCACAAAACCCTGATGTTCAGGTACTTAACGGCAGGTTTGGACCATATATCAAAGTGGGCAAAGAAAATATCAAAATTCCGAAAGGCAAAAAACCCGAAGACCTCACCTTGGAAGAGTGTTTGGAATTGGCAGAAGCCAAACCCGAAAAAGCCTCGGCTAAAACAAGTGTCAAAGCCGAAAATATCATTAAGAGTTTTGCCGAAAATGCCAATGTGCAAGTCTTGAATGGTCGGTATGGTCCTTATATCAAAATAGGCAAGGAAAACATCAAAATTCCCAAAGGCAAAAAAGCTGAAGACCTTACTTTGCAGGAATGTTTGGATTTGGCGGGTGGCAAAGTTGATAGTGGCAAGAAAAAAGTTTTTAAGAAAAAATAGGCTCTGTCGTTAATTTGGTTAATTCATAGTAATTTTTCAAGATTATTTAAACCCTAAGGGTTTGGACTCAAGCCCCAAATTAACGATTGAACCCAAAAGTAGTTTTAATTCCTTGATAATCAAGCATTTATTCAAAAGCAGTAAGTTCAAACTCACTGCTTTTGTAGCTTAAGACCTTGCAGATACTGCAACGGCTTATTTTTTCTTAGGCGTTATCAGCCAAGGAATTACCAAATCTTTGCCTTCAAAAAATACCGGCTGCGGTTCTTCGCCGGGTTTGGGCGGCTTAGGATATAATTGATTGACTTCTTTGAGAATCAAAGGGCTAATATTAAATTTTGCGCCTATTTGTTCAATTGTTTCATTACGTTGAACTTTATATATTTGGCGAATTTTAATTTTAATTCCGTCTTTAGGTTTTAATTTCACATTACCTCTAAAGTTGTTCCATTTTTTAATACTATCCAAAGGAGTGTAATAACGCCGAGCAATTTTTTCAAGATTTTCGCCTCTTGATACCCGATGAAAATAATTTTCAATAGTATCGCGCCTTGTGAGTCCAAAAATTCGCACGCTATCCTCCATTGCTTTTTTGGCTTGAGCTTTGGCTATCGAGTCTTGCATAAACCGAATTCTTTGGGTATTTTTGAGGTCAAATAAGATTTCGCTATCGGCACTCCGCGAAGGCAAAAAGTACCAAAAAAGCATCAAAATCAGCACTCCGGTCAAGCCAAGCAAAGCATAAAGCGGTAGGTTGAAAAACTTGGCTTCTATCGGGATTGTTTCAACATTGGTTTCGGGCAGTTTGACTTCGTTGGGTAGGGTAAATTGCTTGACCACCGCGAGTGCATTGCGAAAATCCTCGCAGGTTTGATAGCGGTCTGCCGGATTTTTGATGGTTGCTTTTTGAATAATTGCTTGCATTTCGGGCGAAGTCATAGGATAAAACTGCTCAGTAGGAGGCAACGTTTCATTCGTAATTTTGTATTGAATTTCGCCCAAATTGAAGCCCTGATAAGGGTTTTTGCCGGTAATCATCATAAACAAAACCACCCCCAGCGCATACACATCGGCGCGTTGATTGACCGATTTGTTGCCAATTTGCTCCGGGCTTAAGAAGCTAACCGTCTCTTTATCAGCATTTTGCAAGGCTTTGGCAGCATAAAATTTATTGAGAGCCAAATCCAAGATTTTGATATTTTCATCTTCATCTATCCAAATATTGTGCGGATTTATGGCTCCGTTCATTACTCCGTGGCGATGCGCCCAGATAAACGCATCTAAAATCTTAAGCATCAATACTCGGGCTTTTTCTGCCGGAATTGGTCCACTGACTTGTTGGATATAATTTGCCAAACTTTGCCCTTTGAGGTGTTCAAATACCAAATAAAAATCATCACCTGCTTCATAAAAATCATATAAAGTAATGATATTGGGGTGTTGAAGCATTGCCAAGCGACGAATATCTTGCACCAACTCGGCTTTTTCGGCAGGTTCGGGCAAAGTCTTAAGGGCTTTGACCGTTACCTTTTTGGAAAATTGGGTATGGGTAGCCAAAAAAGAGCGGAAGAGGCTGTTTTCTTCCGTAAAATTTTCAATCTTATAATTTAATATTTTTTCCCCAGTCATCAACAATACAAGGTTTAAATCAGGGGCAAAACTACCACATTTTTTTGAGGGAACAATTAAATAGGAATGAGTTAATTATAAAATGTGCTAGTTTGCTGATGCAATACACTGATTATCAATTAATTATATAAATTAATTTGTCCAACTTATTTTTAATTCATTCCATGTTTGCTAAACTCTATAAGTTTGTTAAAAGGTTGCAACATTTTTCACACAATGAATTGATTATCAATATTTTGTAAGAATTAACTCATCAAAAATAAAACAAACAAAAAGCCGCCAAAGAAAACAGTTTTCTTTGACGGCTTTGTCAAAATTATTTTTTGGGTTTATTGGTTTTTTAGGACAATAAAAGTCTGGGTCTTTTTCTCCTCTGTACCACTGGTATCAAAGGCTAAGGGCGAATAATTTTTGGGCAATAAAGCCGAACTTACGCCATTTTTTGCCAAAAAATCACTGATTTTTTGGGCTTTGGTGGCTGAGGCATCTTGATGTTCGCTATCAGGGGTCTCGCTGGCAATCATCACACTTACATTTTTATGATTGACCAATACATCAGCCAATACTTCTAGGGCTTTTTTGCCTATGTCATTCAAATTCAAGGACTTATCAAACCAAGCCTCATCACCCAAAGCCAGCAAAGTCTGGTTTTCAAGGGTTTTGATTTGCAATTCATTTTCCTTAAAATTCTCGAGCAAATTTTTCAACTGCTCCGAGAGTTTTTGTGCCGACAGCCGCGCGGTTTCACTGATAGGATTCTGAGGGGCTGCTTCAGTATTTGGACTTTTAAGTATCTGATTATTAAGCACTTGCGAATTTGGAGCATTTTGCAAATCAGGATTTGGGTTGGTCTGTGGGCTGGTATAAATCCCGTTGGAATTAGATATACTGGGATTGATTTGCCCATTTGGTTTGACTTGTTGTGCCAAATAACGTACTTCTTGATTTTTGGCTTCCAAATTTTGGCGATGCAAATTGGCTTCCTGAGAGCTGTTTTTTGCCAATTGGTCATATTCACTGACCAAACGCGTGTATTCGGTTTGCCATTTGCCTACAATTTCGTTGAGGCTATCTTGTTGTTGGCGCATTTTATACTCAAGGCGTGCGTTTTCAGTTCTTAGCTGTTGAATCTGATTTTGCAAATAAACCATTTCGCTGCGAGCTTTGTCCAATTGCATATCTTTGCCCCGCCCCGCAAGTTCAGTTTCTTGAGCTTGCGACATTGCGGACTGATATTTTTTTGAACTTACACAAGCCCCCAGCCAAAAAGTGCCACTAAGTAAGATAATAATTTTAATGCGTAAATTTTTCATAATGTATAAACGGTTGATTATCAGCATTTCATCTATCAAATTAACGACAAAATAGCAAATTTTGTACTATTTTGGAAAAAATCTTATAACTCGCAGTTCAAGGAAGGGTTATTATAAGTAGATAAAGTTCTTAGCAAAAGAATTGGCAACAATATAAGTATCTGATTATCAATTGATTACAAATTTAATCAATGATTTTATTTCTTATCAGCTTCAAAAAACTATTTCTCTGGTTTTTCTAATTTTTTGTTAAAAATAACACCCATCGGTTATTTTCAGCGTTATTAAGATGATTTAGCAGTTTTAAACTTGCAAAGCGATTATATTTCGTTTATTTTAGTAAATTAATTGGATTTGGAAAATTAATTTTTATATAATAATTTGATAATCAAATAGTTATAAAAAAATATTCATTTCAGTCAAAATTTTAGGATAATAAAATTAACTCAAATTTTTGTTGGGAATCATTGCTCGTCAATCCATAATTATTAGGCAATTTTATCCATCAAAAAAAACAATTTGCGCAATCATTTAATTTCCACAAGCCCCCATGAAAAAAGTAATTTATTGGCTGCCTTTATTGATTCTACCGGCTCTGGTTTGGAGTTTTACCCAAAACAATCCCTTCAAAACCCGAAGCGATGCCCGGCTCGATTTTGCTTATACGCTGTCGGACACTTCTTTGCTCAAACCAATGGAAGTACATCCCAACAAAGCGATGATTTTGAGCAATATTATGCGCTATCATTATAGCCGCAAATCTATCAATGATGAAGTATCAACGGCAATGTTTGATGCTTATCTGAAATCATTGGACAATGGCAAGGTTTATTTTTTAGCTTCTGATGTTGAGAAATTTAATAAATATCGTTTTGAACTCGATAATTTGACTACTGAAGGCAATGTAAGCATTGCTTTTGATATTTTTAATGTCTATAAACAACGTGTATTGGAGAGAATTGACAAAATATTGGCAAATTTGAACCAAAACTATGACTTTTCTACCGATGAATACCTCGAGACCGACCGCGACAAAGCCAATTGGGCAAAAAATATCGGCGAATTGGACGAGTATTGGCGCAAATACCTCAAAAGCCAAGCCCTTAGCCTCAAATTGAGCAATAAAAAACCCGACGAAATCAATCAAACGCTCAAAAAACGCTATGAGCGTTATCGCAAAACTATCACGCAAATCAACAGTGAAGACGTATTTCAAACCTATATGAACGCCCTCACCGAAACGTTTGACCCACATACCAACTACTTTTCGCCGGTATCGGCTGCCAATTTCAATATGAATATGAAAAAGTCGTTTGAAGGAATTGGTGCCAGATTACAAACTCAAGACGACTATACTGTCATCAATGAAGTGATGCCCGGCGGACCGGCTTTCAAAGGCAAAGAACTCAAAAAAGGTGATAAAATCATTGCGGTAGCTCAGGGCGATGAAGGCGATTTTGAAGATGTAATCGGCTGGCGGATTGATGATGTAGTGAGCTTGATTCGCGGACAAAAAGGCACAACTGTTCGCCTCAAAATAGTACCCGCCAACTCGGGCGCAGAAGCCCCGCCGTTAGTAATTCGCTTGGTGCGGGATAAAATAAAAATTGAAGATGAATCGGCTACCAAAAAAATCGTTTCTGTCAATTTAGATGGTAAAGAATACAAAATGGGCGTAATTGAAATACCCTCATTCTACCTCGACTTCAAAGATTACCAAAGCGGTAATCCCGACTACAAAAGCACGAGTGGCGATGTGCGCAAATTGATAAAAGAATTGCAAGCCGAAAAAATAGACGGTTTGATGATTGACTTGCGCAACAATGGCGGCGGCTCTTTGAAGGAAGCCATTGACCTTACCGGCTTATTTATCAAAAAAGGACCGGTGGTACAAGTTCGCAATACCAAAGGCGAAATTGACATTGATGAAGACACCAATCCCGATATTGTCTATGAAGGACCTTTGGCGGTATTGGTCAATAGTTTTAGTGCTTCAGCCTCCGAAATTTTTGCCGGAGCCATTCAAGATTACAAACGCGGGCTGATATTGGGCGAACAAACTTATGGCAAAGGCACAGTGCAAAGCCCCATTGATTTGGCACAATATCTCAAAAACGGTGATCAAAACCAAGGGCAAATTAACCTTACCTTATCTAAGTTTTATCGGGTAAACGGGAGTAGCACCCAAAACAAAGGTGTAATTCCTGATGTGGTTTTTCCGGCTCTCTACGACCGTAGCGAAGTAAGCGAAGCCGCCGAGCGCGCCGCCTTGCCTTGGGACGAAATCAAATCCTCCAATTTTGATAAAGTAAATATGATAAACGCTGATATGGTTGATAAATTGAATAAATTTTATCAAAAACAGCTAAAAAATGATGAAGATTTGAAAAAAACCGTTCGTGATATTGAAGAATTCAAATCTCTTCGCAAAAAAACCAAAATCTCGTTGCAAGAAACCAAACGCCGCCAAGAAATGGCAGAAATAGAGAAAAAACAAGCCGAGCGCAAAAAATTAGAAGGAGTTGAAGAAGATGATGAGCCTAGCGAAGCGCAACCCGAACCCAAAAAAGACAAAGATACATTTCTCAAAATAGCTCTCGACTTGTTGGCAGAAATGGGAAAGAAAAAATAAATAGATAGAACGAGGTAATCATCTGATAATCAAGGTTTTACTTCCCTCCTACTCACCCAAAAACCACCTTAGCTGAAGCAAGGTGGTTTTTGAAAAAATATATTGTTATTATATAATTTATTTTAAAAATAATTATCAAAATAATCAATTTTCAAATTTGACCTTGGCGTAGATTTGCGCAACTGATATTTGGTAGCTTAAAACAGTCAAATCTTCTTCCGGCTTTTGCAAAATAGTGAGTATTCATTGGTTATTGGCATTTTTTATATAGCTCTCGGAGCTGATTTCAGTTTGCCCCCACTGAAACAAGCCTCTGGCTTTCCTCCGCGAAGTGGAGTAAGGTTTGGACTGAGCGTCCCGCCTTCCTCCGCCTCAAGCGGAGTATAGGCGTGGGTGGCTAGATGCAAAGAGACAGCTAAGTACTTGATAATCAAGTGATTATATAACTAAAAATGAGCCAAAAGTATCATTGAGCCATTATGATAAGTAGTATTTTGGGCGTGCTGCTGCCATCGATTAGGTAACTAAGTATCTGATAGTCAGCCTATTAGTTGATAGTATCTTTCGGAATAGTTGGCACGAGCCAGAGTCTTGCGCGAGTGGGGGGGGGTAGAAGCTCAGAGACCTTTTGTTTCATTTATTGTGTCCAATTGCCCTTTGGAAGACTGGACAGAACAGGAGTATTTAAAAATTATCAAACAAACGCTTAACTAATTGACCATTAAATAGTTATAAAAATATCATTTAGAAAATCTTGCAATGCACTACGACTATATTTTGGCAGGGGCGGGTTGCGCCGGTTTGAGCCTGGCTTATCGCCTCAATCAACACCCCGAGCTAAGGCAGAAAAAAATTTTAGTTCTGGACAAAAACCTCAAAAATCAAAATGACCGAACTTGGTGTTTTTGGGTACAGGGTTCTACCCCTTTTGATGCCATTGCTCACAAAACTTGGGACAATATTTGGTTTCATCACGCCGCCTTTTCCCAAAAATTTAATCTTGCGCCGTATCGCTACCAAATGATTCGCGGCTTAGATTTTTATGAATTTGTGTTGAATGATTTGTCCCAAAACCCTCATATCACTATTCAATGGGGCAACATTGCCAATCTCCAAAGTCAAGCTCAAGTAGCCAGCTTAGAGCTTGATAATCAGGCTATTACCGCCGATTGGATATTCAACAGCCTGCCCCCGACAATGCCCGAAAAACGCCCCAATTTTCATTATTATTTGCAACATTTCAAGGGTTGGGTGGTCGAGACTCCGCAAGCCTTTTTTGATGACTCGACGGCTACTTTTATGGATTTTCGCATACCCCAGCAAAGCGGCGAAGCTCGTTTTTTTTACGTGTTGCCCACTTCGCCCACGCGAGCTTTGGTAGAGTTTACAGTATTTTCCGAAAATTTATTGCCCGAGGCACAATACGACGAAGAATTGAAAAAGTATTTTCAAACATTCTTGCAACTATCTGATTATCAAATAGTTGAGCAAGAATTTGGAATTATTCCAATGTACGATACTTCGTTTGCTACCCGACACAGTCCTCGTATTCTCAACATTGGCATTACCGGCGGACGTGCCAAAGCCAGCACCGGTTATACGTTTATGAATATTCAAAAACAAAGCGACCGAATCATTGCCTCTTTGCTCAACAATCAGCACCCTTTTTATACTGAATCAGCTTGGCATCGCTTTCAATTGTATGATAGTATGCTTCTCAATGTCTTAAAAAACCACCGTAAACTTGCCGCCGATGTATTTCGGATAATGTTTGAACGGCATCCGCTACCCCGGATATGGCGTTTTTTGGACGAAAAATCCAATTTTTGGGAAGAACTCCAAATTATGGCTTCGATGCCTCCCCTACCCTTTTTGCAAGCCCTGCCACAGGTTTTGTGGCGATGATTTTATTGTATTGAGCAGTCACACTGAATAAATTTGTCATTTTTTCAAAAATCACAATATTTCGTAGAGATTTTTTTATGGGTTGTGTATGGTCTTTGGCAGATTTCCAAGTCCTGACAATGTTTTATATTTATTTGGATAAGTATTTGATTTCCAAATACTTACTTTTTAGCGCAAACTTGCCTCCGCCTTGGGCGGACAGGCAAGGGCTTAAAAAAAAATTTTTGAATTACTGATTAATGTTATTATATAAATTATTTTAATAAAATTATAAATAAAAAATAAAATAATGAATCCAATTTTTTCTCGCTCGTTGTCGATTTCCATTTTTAGGAATAATTGCAAAATAAAGTAAACTTTTTAAAAACATAATCAATTGAAAATCAGGCAATTAAACAATTCCTAATTCCCAATTATTAATTCCTAATTCCTGATTCCTGATTCCTTATTCTCATTGTTTTAGTTATTTTTGAAACTTATCATTAATTTGCCCTTGATTTGTAAACAATTCGATTTTAATTTTTTTTTCTATAAAAATTGTCTTGTCAAATTCCAATTTTCAATTCCTAAATTTTGTTAAATAATGGAACCGATTACAGGCTTAGATGCTACTTTTTTATATACCGAAACCGCCAATAGCCCAATGCACGTGGGCAGTGTGGCGGTGATAGAAGGCTCTTTAAATTTTGAAGACTTTAGGCAGGTTTTGCTCTCGCGCTTGCATTTAATCCCCAAATTGCGCCAAAAGCTGGTCCAAGTTCCCTTTAATATAGACTATCCTTATTGGGCTGATGACCCCAATTTTGATATTGATATGCACCTTCAGCATATTGCACTGCCTCAGCCCGGCAGTTGGAAAGAGTTGCGCAATACTGCCTCGAGTATTATGAGCGAACATCTCGACCGCTCGCGCCCCTTGTGGTCAATTACTTTTGTCGAGGGCTTGAATAATATTCCGCAGGTTCCGGCAGGTTCGGTGGCTTTGATAGCCAAAATTCACCACGTAGCCATCGATGGAATGGCGGGCGCAGGTTTGTTGAGCTTGATTTTTGATTTTAGCCCCAAGCCGGCAAAGTTGCCCGCGCCCAAACCTTACGAACCAAAACCCTTTCCTGACCAGTTTTCGTTGATTTATAACAGTACGATGAGCTTTTTGTCTAAGCCCCTCAGACTGCCACAAGTCTTATCTGATGCGGTTTCGACTACTTTCAAACTGGGTTTTATGAATCAAGCTCAAAATATTAAGTTGCCGATTGCGCCCTTTACGGCACCCCCCAGTGTTTTGAATCGAATTATCTCTCCACGAAGAAAATGGAATACGGCAATCTTGTCGCTCGATCGCGTAAAAGCCCTCAAAGATGCGATGGACACTACGCTGAATGATGTGATTTTAGCAATTTGTTCGGGAGCTTTGCGGCGATATTTGTTAGAAAAAAAGAAATTGCCTTTAAAACCCTTGGTGGGAATGGTGCCAATCTCGACGCGAACTCCGGCAGAAAACCGTGATTTGGGCAATCAGATTTCTTCTATGCTGGTGCAATTGCCCACCCATATCGAAGACCCGATAGAACGCCTTGAGACTGTCCACGAAAATACCATTCGCGGCAAAATCTATCAACAGGCTTTGGGCGCAAAAACCCTCGCCAAACTTGCCGAAGCTGTTCCGTTTGGCATTGCCAATCAAGCGGCGCAATTGTACTCGCAATATCAAATCGCCGAAATGCACAATCCCGTTTTTAATGTAACGATTACCAATGTACCGGGTCCGCAAATGCCTTTGTATATCAATGGGCATAAATTGCTCTCGGTAATGGGTATGGCACCTATTATTGATGGGATGGGCTTGATAATCACTATATTCAGTTATAATGGCTTGATAACTGTCAGCCCTACCTCTGATGCCAATACGATGCCCGATATTGATGTATTTACACGCTACTTGCGCGAATCGGCAAATGAGTTGGAAGCCGCTATCCAAAAACACCTAGCCGAAAAAGAATTGAAAAATCCCGAAGAGCCTCAAGAATCACAAATAGATAAGCTCTTTGAGATGCTCAAAAACTTGCTCAAAAACAATGCCGAGCAAATACCGGCAAATAGCGGAGTTTTTCAGCTCGAAATTCAAAATAAAAATACGCATTATTGGAAAATTGACTTGCGAAAATCGCCCGGTATCTTGAAAAAAGAAGAAGCCACCAAGCCCGATGTAAGCCTCAAAATCAAAGAAGAACACTTGAGCAGACTTTTGCAAGGTGAATTTGGCTGGGAAACGGCTTATGTGCAAGGTAGGCTGAACTTGGAAGGCGACAAAAACAAACTCAAGAATCTTGATGCGATGTTTGCCAAAACCTTGGCAACCAATGCTTGATTGGAATGATAATGCAAGCGTCCGATTTCAAAAAATCGGACGCTTGTTGGTTTCTATAAGTTTATAAATGATTTTAAATAAATATAAATATCTTATAATCCTCCAAAGGCGGGGTGCATTTCAAATTTACGCGTTTCTATTGCCTCACCCTAGCCCTCTCCAAAGGAGAGGGTTATAGGTAGTAAATTTGAAATGCACCCCAAAGGCGGACACAAGCAAATAGTTATGAAAAATGATCTTCACTATTTAATCAATCCCGTCTTCTTCAACAAAGCCTCTGGAGCGGGTTCTTTGCCTCGAAAACGTTTGTAAAGAGTCATTGGGGGTTCGCTTCCGCCTTTTGCCAAAATATGGTTTTTGAAAGATTGGGCAGTAGCGGTATCAAACATTCCTTTCTCTTGAAACAGCTCAAAAGCATCGGCTTCCAGTACTTCTGCCCATTTGTAGCTGTAATAACCTGCCGCATAGCCCCCGCTAAAAATATGGGTAAATGAAGTACTCATATTTGTACCTTCCCAAGTCGGGAAAAGGGCAGTTTCAGCCATTGTGGCATTTTCAAATTGGGCTACATCGGCGATGTTTTGCGGGTTTTGGGCGTGCCAAGCCATATCTAATTTACCAAAGCTGATTTGCCTAACTGTCTGATAACCAGACATATAATTGGCTGAGTCTTTGATTTTTTGGATTAATTCTGCCGGAATCGGCTCATTGGTTTCATAATGACGAGCAAACAAATCCAAAGATTCTTTTTCATACGCCCAGTTTTCAAAAAATTGCGAAGGCAATTCCACAAAATCCCAATAAACATTCGTTCCCGAAAGGCTCTCGTATTGGCAATCTGCCAACATTCCGTGGAGGGCGTGACCAAATTCGTGAAAAAAAGTAGTTACTTCATTAAAAGTCAATAAACTAGGCTTGGTAGGCGTGGACTTGGTAAAATTGCATACAATCGAGATATGCGGGCGGTGGTTGATGCCATTTTCCTTTTTTTGTCCGCGAAACGAAGTCATCCAAGCCCCGCCTTGCTTACCGGCACGAGGGAAGAAATCGGCATATAATACCGCAATATGCTCATTATCAGCACTTTGCACTTCATAAGCGATTACTTCGGGGTGATAAACGGCAATATCTTTGCGCTCAACAAACTTCAAATTGTAGAGTTTTTCGCTTACTTTAAAGATACCTTCAATGACATTTTCCAGTTTGAAATACGGTTTCAAGATTTCATCATCAATATTGAATTTTTCTTTTTTCAATTTTTCGGAATAATAGGCAAAATCCCAACGCTCGAGTTGTTCAATACCATCTAATTCATTGGCGTATTCGGTGAGTTCTTCTATTTCTTGGTTGGCTACCGGCTTGGCTACGGTTAAAATTTGGTCTAAAAAATTGCGAACTGTAGGCACATTGCTTGCCATTCGCTCCTCAAGCACAAAATCGGCGTGCGAGGCATAACCCAGCAAAGTGGCGCGCTCGTGACGCAATTGCGCAATGCGCTTAACCAGTTCTCGGTTGTCGTTTTCATTGTTTCTAAAACCTCTGTTGGCATACATAAATTCCATTTTTTGGCGCATATCACGATTTTGGGTATATTTCATAAATGGGTCATAACTTGGAAATTTGAGCGTAAACACCCATTTGCCCGGCTTGCCTTTTTCTTGGGCAGTTTGCGCCGCCATTTCGAGTACACTTTCCGGAAATCCGACAAGGTCGGCTGGGTTTTCAATCACCAATTCAAAATTATTGGTATCTGCCAATACGTGGTCGCTATATTCTAAGCTTAATTGAGATTTCTCTTTATCAATTTCGCGGAGGCGTTGTTTTTGGGTTTCGTTCAGATTTGCACCGTTTCGGACAAAACTTTTGTAAGTTTTTTCCAATAAAGTGCTTTGTTCTGTGTTAAGTTTCAATTGATTACGTTGTTCATAAACCGATTTAATTTTTTGGAACAAATTTTCATTCAAGGTGATGTCGTTGCCATATTCCGACAAAAGCGGCGAAATTTCTTTGGCTAGTTTTTGGAGTTCTTCATTGGTTTCGGCGTGATTGAGGTTAAAAAAAATGGCAGAAATCAAGTCTACAGCTTGTCCGCTTTGCTCCAGAGCCTCAATGGTGTTTTCAAAAGTGGGAAGTGCTTGATTGTCAATGATTTGCTGAACTTTGGCTTTTGCTTCGGCAATGGCGGTTTGGATAGCTGGCAAGAAATGCTCGTTTTTTATACTATCAAAAGGCGGCGTATGGAATGGCGTAGCAAATTTTTGCAATAATGGATTCATCATAAATATAAAATTAGAAATTAAATATTAAGGCTATTTCATAACTATTTGATTATCAGCATTTTACAAAATAAACTTAATTATATTTGTAAAAATAAAAAATCCTCGCCCAAAAACAAGGCTCGAAATTAGGAATTATATAATTAGCTGATAATCAATTCATTATATTTTACAAGTTTTTATTCCCACAAAATTTTCGCTATCTTTACTTCATCAAATACTTACAAATCATTTTAAATTTAACCTTTGTTTTATGAACCTACGCAAAAAAATTGTTGTGCTAACCGGAGCCGGTATCAGCGCGGAGAGCGGGCTTAAGACTTTCCGCGATTCGGACGGGCTTTGGGAAAACTATGATGTAATGGAAGTAGCCTCTATCGACGGCTGGTACAAAAACCCGGAGTTGGTTTTACGCTTTTACAATGAACGGCGAGCGCAAGCCTTTCAAGCTCAACCCAATGAAGGACACAAGGCTCTGGCACGCTTGGAAGAGTACTTTGAAGTAACTATTGTAACTCAAAATGTGGACAATCTGCACGAAAAAGCCGGTTCAAGCAATATTATCCACTTGCACGGCGAATTGAATAAAGTACGCAGTGAAATGTATCCTGACATCATTTATGATTATGGCGACAAGCCCATTCATTTGGGCGACAAATGCCCTCGTGGGGCGCAGTTGCGTCCGCATATTGTTTGGTTTGGCGAAGCTGTACCTTTGATGGAAGAAGCCATAGGAGTAACTGCCCAAGCAGATATTTTTATGGTGGTAGGTACTTCGCTCAATGTATATCCGGCGGCTGGACTTATTGACTACGTGAGTGCCGAAGTCCCCAAATACGTCATTGACCCGCATAAACCGCCTATGTGGAAACAACCCAACCTGTTTTTTGTGGAAGAAAAAGGTACAATCGGCGTTCCCAGAGTGGTAGAAGAAATCATTGCAAAATATGGGGGGTAGAGAAGTCTAGGAATTAGGAATTATATAATAATCTGATTATCAATAAGTTATAATATTGCATTTCGTTTTGGAATTTAAGTATTTACTTTATTTTGTACCAATTCCTTTATCAATACTTCGGGTATTTTTTATAAGCAATTGATTATCAGCTAGTTATGTTATTTTAGATATTTGGTTCTTCACCACTTTTCAGGAATGAAAAAAATTTCTTTGTCATTCTGAGCAAAGCGAAGAATCTAAAGCGTTGATTATCAAGAGTTTCAGATTGCTCAGAATGACAAAGCGAGAGGGATTGCCAAAGGCAATTCCTGAAAAGTGGTGAAGAAGCAGATATTTTTTGTAACTAGCTGATAATCAGGCACTTACTAAATAATTCAAAACTAGAAACCAGAAACTAGAAACCAGAAACTAGAAACCAGAAACTAGAAACTAGAAACTAGAAACTAGAAACTAGAAACTAGAAACTAGAAACTAGAAACTAGAAACTAGAAACCAGAAACTAGAAACTAGAAACTAGAAACTAGAAACTAGAAACTAGAAACTAGAAACTAGAAACCAGAAACTAGAAACTAGAAACTAGAAACTGTCCGAACTATTGTTATAAAATATTCAAACTTTGTTCTTTGATTTTTTCCAATTCTTCCTTCATCTCCACGACTAGGCGTTGCACTTCGGCATCATTGGCTTTGGAGCCAATGGTGTTGATTTCGCGCCCCATTTCTTGGCTGATAAAATTGAGTTTGCGCCCGTTGCCTTCGGCAGATTGCAAGGTTTCCAAAAAATAATCGAGGTGATTTTGTAAGCGTACTTTTTCTTCGGTAATGTCCAATTTCTCAATATAATAAATCATTTCTTGCTCAAAGCGGTTTTTGTCAAACATATCATTGTTTTGCAATTCAATCATCCGACTTTTGATACGCTCGCGGATATTTTCAATCCGATTGGGGTCATATTCTTTGATGCGATGCAGACGCGACTCAATCGCGCGCGTACAATCCACGAAACTAACTGCCAAAGCCTTGCCTTCGTCTAGTCTAAAACTATGGCACTTATCAAGGGCTTGGGTAAAAGTCTGCTTGATAATTGCCCAATCTTTGCCATCAGAGTCTTCGCGGCGAATTTCTTGAGTCATTACATCGGGCATCAACGAAACCACTCTAAATACATCTTCATCACCACTCCCCACTTCGTCAGCCAAACTTTTGAGGCGTTGATAATAGGCTTTAAAAATATCGCGGTTGATATTGACCGCCAAATTTGCACTGCTTTTGTACTGAAAATCCAAGACTGCACTTACTTTACCGCGCTCTAGGCGGTCTTTGAGCAAATTGCGGAGTTCCATTTCTTTTTCTGCCGGAAAATTGCGAGGCAAACGGAAGTTGAGGTCTAAAAATTTAGAATTTAAGGTTTTGATTTCGGCAACTACAATCAATTCATCATTCTCGAAATTAGCCGTACCAAAACCGGTCATTGAAATAAGCATATCATTGAGATTAAGTAGGACAAAGGTAGCTAAATTTTGATGAATATAACCGCAAAAAATTGTCGGTTAATGACTTGATGACTGCACCTGTTGCTATACTGATGTGATGATTCGCAAATCAAAAAAACAATTTACACATAAGTAATTGATTATCAATATATTACACTTTTTTTTAATTATTGTAAAAAACCTAATTCCAAAATCTTAAATTTTGAAATTGCCATTAATCCGATTTTATAGTAGCCTTTTACAGTCAATTATTTGCACCTAAAGTAATGAATAGTGGATAATGAAAAATGAATGTTTTTTTGATCGCCTGAAAATCAATATGTTACTAAAAAATATCGGTTATATTATTTTTTCTTGTTTCAAAAAGACTTTTGTCATAATTTTTTTGCTTTTTTTGGTGGTAATTTGTTCATTGAGCCTATTTTAAAAATAGCAAATTATGACCCTTACACAAGAAGAACAAAAAATGATTCGCAACTCTTGGGGAAAAATAATTACCCATTCTCAAGAAACGGGTGAAGCATTTTATCGTCATTTTTTTGCCCTTCGCCCCGATTTGGAGGTTTTATTTCCAACGGATTTAAAATTGCAAACCCATAAATTGCTCGCGGCAGTTACTATTTTGGTAACAAAAATGGACAAAGCCGAACACATCCGCGAAGAGGTACAAAAACTTGCCCACAGACATACAAAATATGGCGTAGAACCAGCGTACTTTGCCGTATTTGGTGAAGCTTTCGTGTTAGCCCTAGCCGAAATATTGGCTTCAATCTGGAATGAACCGCTCAAAAAAGCTTGGCAATCGGCTTTTCAGATGATAGCCGAAGCAATGATTGCGGAAATGAGCTGATTTTTTCAAAATTCAAATTCTCAATTTACCTTAAATTTAACGTGAATATTTTGAAACATATTGAAAAAGTACAAAAAATGAAATATTTGAAAATAACCCAACTCATCTCCCCACTCGTCATCCTGCGTGGAACTTTGTTAAATTTTTACCTCTTAGATTTTT
>JALONJ010000048.1 GCA_025455045.1 Microscillaceae bacterium
TATAGCCCAGTGCCAAAGCTCGGATGGTGCGTTGCGCGGGGGCAAAATGACCGTGTTTTTTTACTGTGTATTACCAACCACCAAATTTATTAGAATCAGGAATTTCAAATTGAAATACAAGCATTTAATAATTTGATTATCAGTCAGTTAAGTAATTGAATAGTAACTTTCCTTTTTATTTTTTTCAAAAATCCTCCTTCAAAATGATTGAAGGCAGGGAATAATATTTGTTGCCCTAGAGGTCATAAAAGCAATAAATTGCATTTCAAAGTGGAGTTCACGTCTTAAAACATAAATTTGAAATGCACCTCCTTGCCACCTCTGGCGGGCTAGTGGGCTTTACCATCTCCCACTTTTAAGTGTACTGTTTGTATCAAAAACGAACAGTTCTGGAAATTAAGATAAATATATAACTAATTGATTATCAGTGTATTACAATTAAGGGAATAAGTTTTGCTAATTGATGAATGTGTTTGGAGTCATATTTTAGATTAAACCATATTACCTATAAACCCATATTGTTATGCTTAAAAATTATTTAAAAATTGCCTTCCGAAATTTGTGGAGAAACAAAACCTTTTCTATCATCAATATTTCGGGTTTAGCGATTGGGCTGGCTACGTGTATGCTCATTGGCTTGTATATTTGGGACGAATTGAGCTTTGACCGCTTCAATGAAAAACATAGTCGCATTTATCGCATCAATTCGGATATAAAATTTGGGGGCAAAGAAATAATGCTTGCCGTAGCCCCCGACCCGATGGGGCATACGATGACAAAAGAGTATCCCGAAGTCGAGAAAGCGGTCAGATTGAGAAATAATGGTAGTTTTTTGGTAAAAAAAGATGAACAAAACATCAAAGAATCGAAAATAATTTATGCTGACAATGAAATATTCGAAATTTTTAGCTTTAAAATGCTTTCTGGTGATGCGCGCACTGCCCTCAAAGCCCCCAAAACGGTGGTAATTAGCGAAAGCATTGCCCGCAAATATTTTAATCAAATCGACGTGGTAGGCAAAACTTTGACCTTAGACCGTACAGAGTTGTTTAAAATAACCGGCGTAATGGCGGATATGCCCCAAAACTCGCATTTTCGCTATGATTTTTTGCTTTCGATGACTACCATTGAGGAGAGCAAGCAAGGCAATTGGCTGAGTCATAATTTTAATACTTACTTACTTTTAAAACCGCAAGCCGATGCCAAAAAATTGGAAGCCAAATTTGCGCATCTTCTGAAAAAATATACTTTTCCGCAAGCTTTTCAGGTTTTGCAAATCAAAAGTGTGGAAGATTTTGAAAAAAACGGTAATTATGTGCGTTATAGTTTGATGCCTCTTACCAAAATTCATCTTTATTCAGACCGCGAAGCCGAGTTGAGTGCCAATAGCAGTATTCAATACGTGTATATATTTTCGGCGGTGGCTTTGTTGATATTGTTGATTGCTTGTACCAATTTTATGAACCTCTCGACTGCCAAATCTGCCAATCGAGCCAAAGAAGTAGGCGTACGCAAGGTTTTGGGTTCGCACAAAGCCCATTTGATAGCCCAATTTTTGTCCGAATCTGTGTTATTGACTATGATAGCCTTGCTAATTGGGGTGGCTTTGACCGAATTGTTTTTGCCCTATTTCAATCAATTGGCAAACAAAGCCCTGAGTCTGCACAATGGCAACTGGCTCACGGTTTTGCCAATTTTATGCTTGTGTGCCTTGAGTGTGGGCTTGTTGGCGGGGGTTTATCCGGCATTTTATTTATCGGCTTTCAATCCGGTCAATGTTTTGAAAGGCAAATTAAGTGCAGGTTTCAAAACCCAAGGCTTGCGGAGTGTATTGGTTGTATTGCAGTTTAGTATTTCTATTGTGTTGATAATCAGCACTATAGTCATATATCGACAATTAAATTATATTCAAAACAAAAAACTGGGCTTCAATAAAGACCAAGTTTTGATTGTGAATGATGCTTATGGCTTAGGCAGTCATACCAAGACTTTCAAAGATAATGTCTTAAAAATGACCGAAGTAAAAAGTGCCACTTTTAGCTATTTTTTGCCCGTACCTTCGGCACGCAATGAAATGTCTTTCTTCCCCGAGGGGCAAATGCAACAAAATAAAGCCGTATCAATGCAACACTGGCAAACCGACCACGACTATGTCAAAACAATGGGCTTAGAAATCATCAAAGGGCGCGATTTCTCTAGATCGTTTGCGACCGACTCAAGTGGCGTTTTGATTAACGAAACTGCCGCCAAAGTCTTTGGCTTTACTGACCCCGTTGGCAAAAAAATTATGAAGCTCGACGATATTCAGCGTGGCACAACCGTAAGTTATAAAATCATCGGGGTAGTCAAAAACTTTCACTTTGAGTCATTGCGGCAAAATATAGGGGCGTGGAGTATGGTATTGGGCAAAAGTCAAGGCGCAATCAGTTTTAGGCTCAAAACCAAACAGTTGCACGAATTGCTCCCCAAAATTGAAGCCGAATGGAAAAAATTGGCAAATGGTCAGCCCTTTGTTTATCAATTTATGGACGAACAATTTGATTCGGTCTATCGTACCGAGCGGCGCGTAGGGCAAATCTTCATTTCTTTTGCCGGTTTAGCTATTTTCTTGGCTTGTCTGGGTTTGTTTGGCTTGGCGGCTTATGCTACTGAGCAACGCACCAAAGAAATCGGCATCCGCAAAGTAATGGGGGCAAGTATTTTGAATATCATTGCTTTGGTTTCGCGCGATTTTTTGCGCTTGGTTATCATTGCTTTTGTCATAGCTACCCCAATTGCCTATTATTTTATGAGTCAGTGGCTACAAGATTTTGCTTATCGGATTGATATGGGTTGGTGGATATTTGCTATTGCCGGATTTGCCGCATTTCTGATTGCTTTATTGACCATTGGTTATCAAACGATTCGCGCCGCATTGAAGAATCCGGTGGATAGCCTGCGATATGAGTAAGTGGGAAATATTAGGAATTAATAATTAGAAATTGTATAATCGCCTGATTATGAATTAGTTATAATTTATTAAATATTTGCCTTATTTTGTAATCATTGCTAAAACAACACAAACCACGTAATGATAGAAAAATATTCACGCTAAAATAACGTGAATATTTTTTTGTAAATATCTGATAATCAATTGATTATCACAATCTCTGATGGTATTTATAAATTTATAATTCCTTGCCACAAATAGCCGAGCTAAATTTTTATTTTGCCAAAAAAATGATTACATTTGTTAAAAACAATTATAAAGTATTGCTATGAAAATCGAAGTTTTGACCGAAGAAGACGAAGAAATAATCTACCCCGAATCTGATGGTAAGCCTATGTCTGATAATACCAAGCAATTCAATTTGATTGTCTTAATCAAAGAAGGGCTGGAAGTCCTTTTTGCCGACAATGACGAAGTTTTTGTTGCCGGAGATTTACTTTGGTATCCGGTCAAAGGCTCGCCCAAAATTCGTCAAGCCCCCGATGTAATGGTTGCCATTGGTCGCCCCAAAGGTGATAGAGGCTCGTATTTGCAATGGAAAGAGGAAGATATTGCCCCGCAGGTAGTTTTTGAAATCCTATCGCCCGGCAATACCTTTGATGAAATGCGCCAAAAGTTTGCTTTTTATGAACAGTACGGCGTGCAAGAATATTATTTGTATGACCCCGATAAAAACCGGCTCGAGGGTTGGGCGCGAGAAGCCGGAGGCTTGCTCAGTATAGACCAAATGAACGGTTGGTCAAGCCCGCTTTTGGGGATAAAATTTGAACTTTCGCCCAAAAAGCTCAAAATTTATGACCCACAAGGCAACCGCTTTCGCAGTCTGGTAGAGTTGAGCAAACAAGCCAAAAAAGCCGAAGCCAAAGCCGAACAAGCCGAAGCCAAAGCCGAACAAGCCGAAGCCAAAGCCGAACAAGCCGAAGCCAAAGCCGAACAAGAAGCCCAAAAACGGATTGATACCGAAAAAAAACTCCAAGAATTACAAGCTCTTTTGCAAGCCAAAGGAATTACATTTCAATAAATAATGTATTGATTATCAAATACTTAGAAAATATTTACCGATATAAACGGAGGTTTGTATCGGTTTTTTTATACCCATACCCACAACATCATTTTATTGGTTTTTAAAGACTAAATACTTGTAAATGAGTAAGGGATTGAACTTGCTCCGAATGGTTTTTAAAACGTTCTTCATCAGCTCAAAGTTTTTTTGATAATCGGCATTTAATAAGTTTTTGACATCCATACACTTAAGGCTATCGACTGGTAGTTGAATCTGCATATCTCGAATACCAAGCTCACTGTATAAAAAATAAAATAATTGAAACTGCTCAATGTGATTAAATTTTAGCTTGGTTTGGGTTTGGTCTAAGAACGTAATTTCATAATTGCTAAAAAATCCATTATTACCGTTTTTCATATCCTTAGGAATCTTGGCATCGGCATTAGGAATTACAAAAGATTCAGTAGTCGTACCCTCTATTACATCTTCGTATAAACGAATACTATCAAATCGTTTTTGAATGTAAGTTACTGTTTCTTCAAAACTCATTTTAGACTTCACTTTGGTATTAGTTACCGAATCTGATTTTTCTGCTCGAGCTTTTATATAGATTTGTGCCTCATAATAGAGTTCATCTACTTCTTGACTACTTAATCCTAGTTCTTTCAAAATAATTTCATCTAATTTTCTTTTATCACTCTCTTTAATTTCAGCGTAAATACTACCTTGTTCACGGTTCTTTAAAGACTTAATAATTAGTTCAATTTTTTTTTTGTAATTAGTTAATAAATAAGGGTTAATAATTAAAGTTTTTTCAACTACATTTACATCTACGTCACTTAATGTTTGGCTTCCGGTCAATTGTCTAGCAAATAAATCAACTAAAAATCGGAAAGTAATACTATTTAAGATAGCAAATAGAATATCACTATCAACATTAGCTTTTACTTTTATATTATAATTTACTTTATCACAATAAGTTTGACTTATACGATTATCAATTAATCGATAATATTCACCAATTTTTGAGGGAAAAATAAAATCACCCACAAATAACTCCTCGCCTAGATTAAACCAATCTTGATTTTGCAAAGGGCGAACGCGCGCCTGAGCACTCGCACCGGTATGTACATCGAGAGCTTCGGCGGCTTCGATATAGGCAAGCAATTGTTTTTGGGTCTTTTTGAGTTGATTTTTACTTTCATTACAAATCAATACCCGATATTTTAGTTTATCAATATCGATGGCTAGTTTATCGGCTTCGCTTTGGGTTTTGAATAAAGGTTTAAAATATTCACGCTCCAGCATATAATGTTTATGATCCATTTCGGAGTAATAATAGCCGTAGATATCCCAAAAACCTGCCGGATGGCAAGAATAATTAATCAGCTCATTATAAAAGTTAGCGTGAATGGTTTTACTTTCTTTTAAGATTCGCTGTTTGTCAGTCGGAGTAGTATTTGCTTTGTATGCGCCAAAATAAATTAAATATTGCTCATCAGTCATCGCAAAAACTTCTTCGGTTTTGTCAATTACATAGAAAAAATCATTTACGCCGGTCTTGATACCATACTTTACTTCGGCGACTTGACTCAGTGGGATAAGTTTGTCTTTGCCGATACTGATGATTTTTTGATAAATCTCAGGTGAGCGCAGGTATTTGGCTCCCCAGTAGCCATTGGTGTATTTGTTATCAGTAGTACTATTTAGCTCTAAGGTATTTTGGTTTTCAATAAACAAGCTATAATCCTGATTTTCAAGGCTTTTTTTAGCTTTTTCAATAGTTTGGGTAAATTTTTTCAGATTTTGAATTCTATCTCGGTCTTCAGTTTTGCCTATCAGCGTTTCGTACTCAGCATAAACTCTCACAAACTTGACTTGGTTTTCTTCACGTTTCTTTTTGTCTTGGCATTTCTCAAGAATCAAGATTACCGTATTTACCGAAGCTGTTTCAAAACTTCTTTTGGTTTGGTGGTCAATAATGGCAATCAATTTGAAATGGTCTAAAATAAACTTTTGCAAGTCGCGCCCAAAATTACTATCCAACCAACTAGATGCAATGACATAGCCCAATCGTCCGCCTTCTTTCAAAAAAGCTGAAGTATGAATTAAATAGTAAACGTATAAGTCCGCTTGTGAATTAATTTTTTTGATACCATAATCCACCATAGTCAAGTACTGCCAACGGTCTTTTCTGCCAATGAGTTCTTGACGAATATAGGGCGGGTTACCCACACAAGCATCAAATTTGGGGAGTTTTACTTGCTTTTTTTTCTTATCGCCTCGTACCGAAGTTACAGAAGCCAATTTGTTTTGATTGGGATAAATGAGGGTGACCGGTGAAGCTGTCTCGAGATTCGAGAAATCATCTTTAATAATTGCCGGATAGTTATCAACAATCTTGACATTCAGCAATGATAAATTCATTGCCGATAAAAACGCGGCAAATGGGGCAATTTCCACTCCCCAGAGCCGTTCAAGTAACTTTTCGTGCGTTTCTTTGGGTTTGTAATGTTTTAAAAACTGATAAGCTCTCACCAAAAAAGTACCCGCCCCACAAGCTGTATCAATAATGAGTTCGGTGTGGTCGTTGATACAAAAGGCATTGACAATATCAACTTCATTGGTATTGGTAAAATGTTGTCCTCTATCGTGCTGTTCTTGGTTATTAATCAGCGTATTATAAATATTACCAATGATATCAGTATTGAGGTCAGTAAAATTTAAAGTTTCAATCTCTTCAATATTTGCTTTCAAAATAGGAATAAATACCTCAGGAAACTCAAACTCATCTAAAATAGAAGTTTGAAAAATTAGCTCAAAATCGTGTTGCAATACATCTTCAAAATGATTTTTCAGAGTATCATTGAGGAGTTTTTTATCGCTGGGAATATAGAGTTTTTTGAGGTTTAGAGCCGGTACATCTCTTTGTAGATAAGTATAAAACAATATTTTGAGATACAAAAGATAATTTGCCAATTGACAAACATTAAAAGTATCTTCTTCATCAAAAGAGGTACTTACGCCAAATACATCTTGCTCGGTTAAATAGTCAGTAAGGCGGTAGCGAAATTTGGCATTTTGATTAATTTTTTTGGACATCAACGGATACATAGCCATTGAAGCCTCCAGAATATACGCCGAAAGCTTGCTGACAAAGTATTTATCAATACTATCCCACTTGATTTCTCTAAACCCGTGAAAAATATCGCTCAAATCCTTTAAAAAAATCTTTAAGACCGAAGTGATTTGTTTTTCATATTGAGTAGTAGTTACCGCATTATCATCTTTAATATTCGAGAGATTGTAAATCTTCAACTTACGGTCTTCCATCTTAGAGAAATCCTTGAAGGTTTGCCAAATGACCAACTGGCGCGGTGTACCAGTAACAAAATAAGGGATTCCTTGAGGCATAGCTTTGAGGAGGGCATCTTGCACCAGTTTGTCATCGGTAGCATCCCAACTATTGTTTTTCAACTCAAATAATACATATTGGTTGATATTGATGCTAGAGTATAGTAATCCATCGGCAAACCGGCTTTTGCCAACCCCAATATTTTGCTCCTGCAATATTTTGGTAAATTTGATGTCTTTATGATGAGTTAAGATTTGATTGATAGCATTTAGTAGAACTCCCTGAAAAGTCCTTTCATTGGCTTTGTTGTCAGTAGTATTCATCTTAAAATGTTATGAAAAAAAGCAATTTTAACAAAATAAAATGTATTTGCAAATTTTTTTAGCTCAATACTTCTTTTCAAGTTTAAATTTTGTAATGAATCAACTAATTTTTATTAGTCCTTACCCATTTAGGGTGTTTGAAAAAATGTAAATAACTGATAATCAATTAATTACTCAAAGTGATTAATACTTATCTTTCATTTGATTAAATTAATACCAAATATTTATTTTTTTAACAAAAAAATCTTAACTTTGTCGACTATATTTGCAAGCAAAAAAATTGAGACTCAAACCTTTGCCAGTGAATTAGTAATAAATCATAACTAATTGACAATCAGATAGTTATACTATTTTGTTTAAATTTCAAATAAAAATTCGAAAACTTAAAAATAAATGGAAGTAGCTTATACCGAAGACAACATCAAAACCCTCGACTGGCGCGAGCATATTCGCAAACGTCCGGGTATGTATATTGGCAAACTGGGCAATGGTACGGCTCAAGACGATGGCATTTATATCCTCACCAAAGAAATCATCGACAATGCTATTGATGAATATATGATGGGCTATGGCAAAGCCATTGAGGTAAAGATTACCGAAAAACGCGTAAGTGTGCGCGATTATGGGCGCGGGATTCCCTTGGGCAAAGTGGTGGATTGTGTATCCAAAATCAATACCGGCGGCAAATACGACTCCGATGCTTTTCAAAAATCGGTCGGTTTGAATGGCGTGGGAGCAAAGGCAACCAATGCCCTTTCGCGCTACTTTAAAGTGCAGGCTTTCCGCGATGGCGAAACCAAAATGGCGGAGTTTGAGCAAGGTTTTATCACCAATGACCCGCCCGTACAAGCCACCAAAGAAAAAAACGGAACTTTGATTGTATTTGAACCCGATGACGAAGTCTTTGAAGGCTTTAAATTTCAAACCGAGTTTTTAGAAGATTTGTTGTGGAATTATGCCTATCTTAATTCAGGCTTGAAGATTTTTTGCAATGGCAAAGAATATTATTCCAAAAACGGTTTGTTTGACCTCTTGACCAATAAAACCAATGCCGAAGACCTTTGCTACTCGATTGCCCATTTCAAAGGTACGGATATAGAAATTGCCCTTACCCACAACAACCAATACGGCGAAGAATATTATTCCTTTGTCAATGGTCAGCATACCACGCAGGGCGGCACACATTTGGCGGCTTTCCGCGAGGCGATTGTCAAAGTGGTACGCGATTTTTACAAAAAAGACTACGACCCAGCCGATATTCGTGCCTCAATCTGCGCTGCCGTGAGTGTGCGCGTGCAAGAGCCGGTTTTTGAGTCGCAAACCAAAACCAAACTCGGCTCGCAATATGTAGTTCCCAACGGGCAAACGATTCGCAGTTTTGTCAATGATTTTGTGTCCAAAGAATTTGACAAATACCTGCATATGCACCCCGAAGTGAAAGATGCCTTGCAAAAACGCATCGTTCAATCGGAAAAAGAGCGCAAAGAGATTTCGGGTATTCGCAAACTTGCCAACGAAAAAGCCAAAAAAGCCAATTTGCACAATAAAAAATTGCGCGATTGCACAATTCACTTTACTGATTTGCGCAAAGAAAAACGCTACGATACCACGATTTTTATTACCGAGGGTGATTCGGCAAGTGGTTCAATCACCAAAGCCCGCAGTGTCGAGACCCAAGCCGTGTTTAGCTTGCGGGGTAAACCTTTGAATTGCTATGGAATGACCAAAAAAGTGGTGTATCAAAATGAAGAATTTAATCTTTTGCAACACGCCTTGGATATTGAAGAAAGTTTGGAAAACCTGCGTTACAACCGCGTAGTGGTGGCTACCGATGCCGATGTGGACGGAATGCACATTCGCTTGTTGTTGATGACTTTCTTTTTACAATTTTTCCCCGATTTGGTCAAGCAAGGACATTTGTATATTCTTGAAACGCCGCTTTTCCGAGTCCGCAATAAAAAAGAAACCATTTATTGCTATGATGACAAAGAACGCCAAGCCGCCATCAAAAAACTAGGACCCAACCCCGAAATTACCCGTTTCAAAGGTTTGGGTGAGATTTCGCCCGATGAGTTTGCCAAGTTTATTGGCAAAGACATTCGTTTGGAACCGGTATCTTTGAAAAAAGAAGATTCTATTCACAATCTTTTGGAACGTTATATGGGCAAAAACACGCCCGACCGCCAAAATTTTGTCATTGAGGGTTTAAGAATTGAAAGTGATGAGGTGCATAGCCAAGAAGAGCTTGAGAGTTTGGCTTAAATCCTTACCAAAGTGGAAAAATAATCAATGAAAAAAGCCGAGAAGTGCAAACTCTCGGCTTTTTTTATTAACAAATTGATTATCAATGATTTACAATCAAAATTGGATTCATTCAAAGTTATTCACCCATTTCTTCGGCGGTTTTTTTGACACTGACCGACAAGATGAAAAAAGCAAAATGCTCGCCTACATCTTGAACCTCGACCTCGAGAGGGTTTGAGGAGGTCAAAGCTGCTTGCACCAGACCAATACCCGCCCCTTTGCTTTCTTGGCTTTTTTCGGCATTGCGAAGCTGACGCTTGTACTCACGCAAGCCTTCGCGGTCGAGTGAGTTGATGATTTCACATTTTTCTTCCAAGATAGGAACATCTTTTTTGAAAACCAAGTTACCCGTAATCAAGCGATAATGGTCTTCGTTGTGTACAATCACGAGCGTACCCACTTTATCTTTGTTTTCGCCAAATAAATTTTCTTCTTTGGAATAATACAAGACATTTTGGGCTAATTCCATAAAAATTGCAAAGACTTTTTTCCCGATTTTGGGGTCTTCTTTTTGCATTTTTTCCCGAATGTCGCGGATAAACTCCGCCAGCAATACATCGGTCAAAGGACCTTTGTACGAAAGCACAATGTTGTCTTGGCTAATTTGGGCGTGATATTCAAAAAAATTAAATTCGTCCATTTCCAATATGCAGTTTATATCCTTCTTTTAAAACGAATGGCAGTCATCATTGTTTATTACCAGTCAATCAATTTGCAAGATTAGTGCTAATTTTTTCTAAATCGATAATTTATTTGTTGAATTAACAAAAAAGTAAAGGTCTTGACTATGCTCACAACTTTATAAGCATTTGCAAACCAACTGCTCAATCATAAAATAAGTGCTGTACCAATTCAATTGTTTAAAAAAAGGGTTTACTCCACTTTTGGTTTTTATAAAAATTAACTTATTGATAATCAATCATTTAACAAAAATAACTCGACATTTTTACCCAAAACTTACTTCGCTAAGATTTCTCAGGTTTTAGTAAAATTTCCCATTGCAATTTTTCATTCCTGAATTGGGAAAATTGGTAATGAGAGGCGATTTTATAACTATTTGATAATCAAGTACTTATGAAATTGGTACTGCTTTGGTAACTATACTTGACAAAACATTCAATAATTCATCAAGAAAAAAAATGAACGTCAAGACTTTAAGTACCCAAATCTTCACCTTAATTACAGTAGCAATTTTAGCTTTTTTGAGCAGTTGTCAGCAAGTTGAAAACAATCCCCAAGACCCCAAAGCCTTGTTAAGCTCTACCAAATGGCAACTCACTGCCGAAAGTGGTTTAAATTTGGCGGCGGATTTTTTGGCTGACAATATCATTGAATTGAAAGATAACGGCAACTTGGTGTATTATGACAAAGCCGAAAAACTGAAAATATTTACCGAAACCCGTTGGCGTTTGACCGAAGATAAAAAGAAATTGGTAGAAATTTTGCCGGATGGCACCCAGATTCAGAGCGAAATCGTGGAACTGAATGATACTACCCTCAAACTGCGCTACGAAGAGCCTACCGGCAATGGTGGCAAAAGCTTGGTAACTGAAACCTATACCAGTTTTAGAAATTAAACCTCAAGTAAGATTGTTTATCAAAATATTACAAAATCCTGACTATCAGTATATTACCTAAAAACACTATTTTTTGCATAAGTAGTTTGAGTTTTGGTTTGCTAAGGAAATCCCTTGCTTCGCTTGAAGTAGGGATTTTTTGTTTATAGATAAGCACTTGTAAGCAAATAACCTATCAAACTATAAGCCTCTGACTATCAATATTTTAAATAAATTTAGCCGCCCAAAACCGAATTTATTGCAAAGAATTTAGCCCTAATATGCGCCAAGCCATTGCTAAACGACTATTTTTTAATACATTTGATACCGCAATGAATTGAATACGTTATTTTTTTAAATACCTGATAATCAACAATTTATATAATTCAATGTGGCAAGAACTGAAAAAATTTGTACAGAAGTACCATACATACTTTGAAGTTGATTTGCTTTTGTATGTATTTATGGTTTTGTTGATAATTGTACTTTTTAGCGGCTGGGGATTGGGCTGGTGGGGAAATTAAAATGATTAATTATCTGATAATCAGGCTATTAGCTAATAAGCTCAAAATCAAAAGTTTGGATTAATCATCATCTTCAATGAATAAAAATTTAGAAAAATTATTTTCCATTGCCCAAAAACCCGAAAAAATTGTCTTGGGGCTGATGTCCGGTACTTCGCTCGATGGGCTGGACTTGGCATTGTGCCGCTTCAGGGGCAGTGGCGTAGATACCACGTTTGAACTCTTGCACTTTACCACTTATCCGTATTCGGACTCGATTCGAGTCAAAATCCGCGATATTTTTTCCAAAGATTTTGTCAAGCTCCAATCGGTTTGCTTGCTCAACAGCCGAATTGCGCTTTTGCAAGCTCGAATGATTTTACAAACGCTTGAGCAATGGAAAATCAAACCCGAAGAGGTAGATTGCATTGCCAGCCACGGGCAAACGATTTATCACGCACCCAAACGATTTCATCTAAAACCGCACTTTACCAATTCCACTTTGCAAATTGGTGACGGCGACCATATCGCTTATAAAACCGGTATCATTACTTTGAGCGATTTTCGTCAGAAACACATAGCCGCCGGGGGCGAAGGTGCGCCTTTGGCGGCTTATGGCGATTATTTGCTGTTTTCGAGTTCGGAAGAAAACCGCATTTTACTCAACATAGGCGGCATTGCCAATTTTACTTATTTGCCCGCTTCGCGCCAGCCCGAAGATGTATTTGCCACCGATACCGGACCGGGCAATACCTTAATTGATGCCTTGGTTCAACACCACCTCCCACCTATGTTGTATGATGAGGGGGGCGCAATTGCCCAAAATGGCGAAGTAAACGAAGGATTGCTCAAGATTTTGAAAGGGCACCCCTACTTTTTGCAATCTATACCCAAAACCATTGGACCCGAATTGTTTAATTTGCATTATATCCAAGAGGCTCAAATCAATTCGGATACCCTGATGCTCAACCCACGCGACCTGATAGCTACACTCACGCGGTTTTCGGCGGAAACCATTGCCGAAGCTATCTTGGCTTATACGCCTGCAACTCCGGCAAAAATCTACCTGAGTGGTGGTGGCGCGCACAATGCCACTTTGGTCAATTGGATTCGGGAATTATTGCCCCAATATTCATTTTATAATTTCAAAGAGTTGGGAATTTCGCCCGATGCCAAAGAAGCCGTCCTATTTGCTTTGTTTGCCAATGAAGCCCTAGCGGGTAATGGTGTAGCTTTGGGCAAGGGCGAGACTGCGATTCCGGGGGTTACTTTTGGCAAGTTTTCCTTCCCTCATTGATGTTTTTAAAAAGAATAGTTCGTTGGGTTTCTAAGCCCTCTGCCCTGCCGGAAGTGGAGATTTAGCTCCGAGCTAAGAACTAATCACTTGAAAATCAAGTAGTTATAGAAAAATTTAAGTTCTTCACTACTTTTCAGGAGAATGTAACACAGGCTGTTAGTCGGCGCGCGCAAATGAATTTAGATTTAAGACAACGCTAGAGTTTCCTGAAAATTTGAATGACTTTGGTATTTTGTACTGCCCTCAGAAATCTGCAGTTTATTCTGAGGGCAGTATTTTTTTTGTTAATTAATCTTATTTACCCATTCAATCTAAAAAGTCTTATCCATCATATCTTTTTGGCGATTATCGAGGCAAAGTTTTATTTGTAAATTATTGATAATCAAATACTTATGTAATAAACGGTAAACAACTAAACTATTTACAATATGATTTTTTTGATAAATTTTATAATTTTTTCATTCAAAATCTTACATATTGGTTGGTCAAATACTTAGGTTAATGAGTATTTTTTCGTTGAATCAGTGTTTACTTTCCGCCCTGGAATCGTATATAAATTCAAATTACCAAAAATGACAAATACAATGAATAATATGAATTTGAACCTCCAGACCCTTATCCGCCTTTTATTTTGGCGGGTTATCCCGATTTTATCTTTTACCGCTTTATTCGTCTTGTTTTTGATAAGTGTAATCGCACTTATCTTTTTTCCCCACACCATTCATTGAGTTTGAGGGTTATTCCAAACAATATAAAAACATAACTCATTGATAATCAATTAGTTATGACATTTCACTGGATTGTTTTTGGTTCTTTGCCCATTTTGAGAAAATTCTCGCTTTATTCTAAGCCTAAACTCATTTACGCGGGCAGGCTAGACAGCCTGCGTTACAATTTTCCTGAAAAATGGCAAAGAATCTTTTTTTTCGCTTTTTAGCAATAGCAAAAAAAGCCGATAGTTGGAGCTATCGGCTTTTTTTGTAAAACTGATTTATTTAGGGTGCATTTCAAATTTACTACCTATTACCCGCTCCTTCGGAGAGGGCTGGGTGAGGCAAAAGAAATGCGTAAATTTGAAATGCACCCTTTATTTAAGCGTTTTTTGGCATTAAACCAGCGATTCTATCGCATTTTGGGCGAATAATCAAGGATTTGTAGGCTATTTAATCATAATTGTTAGCCATTCTTTCCAAAAGTTTGTGATTGAGAATGGCGATTTTTTTGCCTTTTAGTTCAATGACTTTATTTTTTTTGAACTCGGAGAGTGAGCGAATTAGGGTTTCGGTAGCTGTGCCTACCAAGTTTGCCAAGTCCTCGCGCGAGAGGGCGGTTTTGATTGTTCTTTGGTCACTTTCTAAGCCATAATAGCCTTTGAGCATCAAAATTGTTTCGGCTACTCGTTCTTTGACGGTTTTTTGGGCAAGGTCAGCGATTTTATCCTCCGCCGTTTTGAGGTCAGAAGCCAGCAGTTCCATAATTCTGCCGGTGAGATTTTTACTTTGGCGAAAAGTCTCCATAAACAAGTTTTTGGAGATAAAGCACACGTGGCAATCCTCGAGTGCCATTGCCGATACTTCGTATTTTTCACCGGCAATGAGCGAGCGGTAGCCCAATACTTCACCCTCGCGGGCTAGACGAATGATGTGTTCTTTGCCCGATTCGGCAGTTTTGAACACTTTTACTCGTCCGCTATAGATACCATAGATACCGACTGGGTAGTTATTTTCGTGAAAAATAAACGAACCTTTTTTATACGTATTGAAGCCTTTGTGCTTCGTAATCTCGTCGATATAGCAATTTTCCAAATCGGAAAACATACATTTGCCGCGAAGCTCGCATATTGAACAATCGGGCGTTTTTACGTGGGTATTCATTGTAGATTGCCAAATTTTAGATTAGTGGCGTTAAAATTACTTTAAATTTATATTTAGATTAGGTAAAATTCAAATAAAAAATGACAAAAGTTTCATTTATAAAACAATATTTTTCGGCTATTTTTTGTTTATTGTCCTAATTAATTGATTATCAGAAAGTTATATTTTGTAACAAAACTTAAAAAAAACTCATTTTTTTTGATTTCCAAAAAAAATTATTTCAAGTTCGGAAAAATTGTTTACTCAAACCAATTTATTTTTAATGTTTTTTTCAAAGAAAGAATATCCATATAGCAAAACCAAAAAATATTTCGCAAATTTCGGTTTTTAGTTTCGGCTCTGCCGTAAATAGCCTCATATTGGGGTTAATTGTTGTATTTTTATTGACTAATGAGTAGATAAGCTGCTAACGGCTAAGTGCTTGATAATCAATATTTTATACTTAACATCGTAAAAATTTTATGAAAAAACATCTGATTTTGCTAGTTTTTATAGTCAATTATTTGTTTGTCAATGCGTTATGTTTGGGGCAATCGGCGCGACTGATTGCGCATTATCCAATGAAAGATTCGCCGGTCAATGTAGTGGATGATTTTAAAAATTTGAAAGTGGTCAATGTGGTATTCAAAAATCAGGCTTTGTATTGTGCCGGCGAATACGGCGATTTTGACAACAACCAAGGGAAGATGATTAGCACCCCCCAAATAGATGCTTTGGATTTGAACGAGTTTAGCATTGCGGTTGATTTTATGGTGGAACAAAACGAAACAATGCCGGTTTTTGTCTTGGGCTATGCTTGCCGGTTGTTGAGTTTTGGGCTGGATAAAACCGGCAATATTCATCTGGAAGCCAACAATGGCGAAAAACTTTTGGAAACCAACCTCAAATATCAGCCTCGTCAGTGGCATAATGCCTGCATTACCTATCAAAAAAATACTGCCAAAGCCCATATTTATTTAGATGGCGAATTGGGCGGAAGTTTGCCACTTAGCTTTACTAATCAATGTATCAACGATTGGCTGGCAATAAATAAAGATATAAGCACTACCAATTTTGCCAATGGCAAGTGTTTCCAAGGCTATTGGCGCAATTTGAAAATCTATAACGGAATCCAAACACCTAGCCAACCCACGCCATCGATAAGCCCAAACAACCAACCGGCAAGCATTGATTGGCTGAATCCAAATCAACCAGCAACTACCTCAAAATCAGGCACTTATACCTTAAAAGCCTGTGTAAAATCGGAGAGTAAAATCAATCAAATTGAACTGTTTGTCAATGATGTATGGATACAAGATAGCCCCACTCAAGGCATCAAAATTCTAAAAACTGCCGCTTGCCAGACACAAATTGAGCAAAAAATTGCTTTAAAAGTCGGTAACAATCGAATTATGCTCAAAGTAAGCAATGCTGCCGGTAGCCAAACCTCCGAAATATTTATTCAATATGACGCGCCACCGCTCGTGGTCAATGATGCGCCCATTAATCAAAAAATAACCAAAACCATTTTAAATACTCAAGATGCCAAACCTTATGGCAAAAAAAACGCTTATGAACCTTATTCAGTGCTTATTTGCCCTGATGAAAACAATGGCGCGTACATCGCTTGGCAAGACCAAAATCAACAAATTAGAATTTCGCAAATAGATGCTCGAAATCAAACCCTTCAAACCCTCAAACTCAACGACAAACAAGCTACTTTGTACGCAATATGTGCCGACAACAATGGCTTTGCGATACTGTTGGTTCGCAAAATCATCAAAGATATGCCGGCTATTCATTTGATAAAATACAACCGACAAGGCACTAAACTTTGGGATACCAAACTGATAGGTGATGCCAATTTTGACCAAGAAGGCAACCGCGCCTTTAGCGATTGGTCGACACCCCGATTGGTTTATAACGGACGGGAGTATATGGCTTTTTTTGGGATTTCGCGCAAATGGGACGATGGAGTCGTGCATCAAGGCGATATAGGCTTTATCATTGACAAAACGGGCAAAATTGATACCCGCAAAGATAAATATAGCCAAAATCAATACCTGATAGTCAATGGCAGCGCTTGGGGCAGTAGCCATAGCTTTGAGCAAAGGTTGATGTATGATGGCTTGTACTTTCACACCCTTGCCAAAGGCGATGCCTACCCGCGCGGGCTTGCCTACGGGCGCATTTTGAGCAAACTAGACAACCAAGAGCCGGTCAAGACCATTGGCAAATCCACTATTTTTAAGGCTTCGGGACAAATCGGCGAAAACTATGTGCCTTTGGCTTTGGGGGGTATGGTATCTACCGGGGTTGATGGCGAATGTGTGTTGTCATTTGTGAGCAACGAGGGGCGAAGCACTTACGACATTGGTTTTATCAAACTTGATACCGAAGGCACGCCCAGCCAAAAGTGGCTTACCAACACCCCCAATCTTGATGAAAACAACTGCTATATGGCAAAGTACGGCGAAAACTATTTGATAGCTTGGACGGCTCTCAATACCCAAAGCCCCGACCCTGCTATAGAGCTTGATGATTTTAAGGCAATGGTGGTAGATAAAGAGGGCAATGTAATCATCCCGATTTTTGATTTGAATGCCCAATTTCAACGGCGTTATATTGTTCACGAGTTTCGCTGGGCTGAATTTCAAAAGTCTTACAACGATTTTTGTTATCTGACCAATGATTTTATCAATTTTAGCAATGGCGATATTGGCTGGGTGCGCAGTACCGAAAACCAAGAAATTGAAATCATTAGAATTGGTTTGTAAGGAAATAAGAATAGAAATTATCAATAGTTCGTGAAGTTTCTATTTGAGAACTAAGTAATTGAAAATCAGGCAGTTGTATTTTAATCTTGTTTTTATTACTTTAACTTTGCGCCGTTGTTGGTGTTAGAAATTACCTCTAGCTTTTGATTTTTTCGCGTTTCTTAGGTAATTTCGACACCAACAACCCCTTGTCCTACAAGTTGTTGGTCTCGAAAAATGCTGGACTAAACATTCAGCGATTATCTAAAATTCGTCAGCATTTTTCTTCCAAGAACCTATTTTATAA
>JALONJ010000442.1 GCA_025455045.1 Microscillaceae bacterium
AGTTAAAATATAAAAGTTTTGTTCAATTATTTTACAGTGGGAATTGCTGACTGAACCTAAATATTTTATGCAACTAGCTGACTATCAGATACTTAGTAAATAAGTCGGAACTAGAAACTAGAAACTGTCGGGCGCATTTCAAATTTACGCATTTCTTTTGCCTCACCCTGCCCTCTCCGAAGGAGAGGGTGATAGGTAGTAAATTTGAAATGCGCCCAAACTGTCCGAACTATTGATTGTGGAAGTTTATCTAAATATTTGCAAGTTTCCAGTTATTATTGTTCAAAACAGATTCAAGTTAGCATTGCGCCTAAATTTATCCAACGCATAAGGCGGCACTATTTTATCGGCAAAATACTTCTTCTTACTCACTCGAAACAATTGGGCAATGCTTTGCGCAAATTTGCCTTCTCCACTGTGGCGAAATCCATAGCGCGATTCATTCACTTGTCCATTGTGCATTTCACAGATTTGATTCCATACTTTTTCGGCGCGGTCGGGAAAGTTTTTGAATAGCCAGTCTTTAAAAATATCGCCAATTGCCCCATTCAAGCGCACAATGGTATAACCGATATTCAAGGCTCCGTGGTCGGCGGCGAGTTTGGCGAGGGTGGGAATTTCATAATTGTTGAGTGCCGGAATGATTGGGGCAATCATCACGCCTGTAGGTACGCCAGCCTGCGAGAGTTTTTTTACGACTTCAAGGCGTTTTTTGGCACTGGCGGTGCGGGGTTCGAGCTGGCGGCGCAGTTCCTCGTCGGTAGTAGTGATGCTAATGTGGACGTGAACCAAGTTTTCTTTTGCCAAATCTTGCAAAATATCCAAATCTCGCAAAATCAACGCATTTTTGCTGATGATGCTTACCGGATTGCCATATTTGGCAAATACTTTTAACAAATTGCGGGTTATTTTCAAATCTTTTTCAATGGGTTGGTAGCAATCCGTATTGCCCGAAAGCATAATGGGTGCCGCCTGCCAATGAGGGCTAAGAAACTGTTTTTCAAGCAGTTGCGGAGCTTCTCGCTTGACCACAATTTTGGTTTCAAAATCCAAACCGGCACTAAAACCCCAATATTGGTGGGCATTGCGGGCATAACAATAAATGCAACCGTGTTCGCAACCTTGATAAGGATTGATGGAATAGGTAAAAGGAATGTCGGGGCTTTGGTTTTTGCTAAGAATATTTTTGGGTTTTTCATAAAAAATCTGGGTTTTGGGAGCTTCGGGCATTAGTTCTTCATCTAAGCCTTCCCAATGCTCGGTTACAATCTCGGTTTTATGATACGGATTGGCTGTATTGATTTGCGCTCCACGCCCTTTGAAATAAGAATCTTCCATATTTCAAAAATAGCTATTTTTTTGAGATATGACAATTTTTTAAATATTTTTTGATTATTTTTTTAAAAATTAATAAAACTAAAATCGCTCCGAAACTCCTAAAGTAAATACCCCATTGTAGCCAAAACCTACCTCGCCATACACGCCTATCCGGTTGGTAATGTTGAGTCGGGCTCCAAGCAATTTGATTTGATAGGCAAAACCCGACATTGAGCGGCGGATTTTGTCGGCTTGCGGCTCTACTTGGTAGCGACTACCCAAGAAGGCAATGCCCCCGGCAATACCCGAGTATATGCGCGCCACCCGAAAATCAAAATGGGTATAATCTATTTCGGGCATCAAAGTAAGATACGCATCGCGCCCTTCGTATTCTTGGCTACTGGTGCGATTGATGAAGGTTTTGAGGTAGGTGTAAGACACTTGCAAACCAATCGAAATCTTGCCGCCCAAATGGATTTTATACCCAAAAATTAGGGGGCCAAAAAGCTGTTTTTCCAAATTGCTTTGCTCTTTGACCATTTGCAAAAACGAAGCGGTACTTGTAAACCCCAAACCCGGGGCTATTTGTTGGGTAGAGTAAATGCCATACGAGCCATAACGCTCTTGACGCAAAGCCTGATTTTGATTTTGGGCATTGATCCTCCAACCAGCACTTGAACAAAAAATCATACTTAACAAAATCCAATATTTCATTGTTGATGAGCGGCTAAAATTATAAAAATGTAAGTAGCTGATAATCAATTAGTTACTCTTAAAATTAAATTAAGAAGTTTTATATTGATTATACTTTGAAAACGAAGGAAAAAGGCTTTTGTTTGCCTGCCTAGTCTTTAATAAATCTTAAATAATGTTAAAATAATGATAATCAATAGTTGAGACAGCAGACTGCTGGGTGGATATTTTGCTCAGTTGTTTTTTAAGTGATTGGTTTTACAATAGTTTGTGAAGTTTCTAGTTTCTAGTTTCTAGTTTCTAGTTTCTAGTTTCTAGTTCCGAGTTTCTAGTTGAGAGCTAAGTAATTGAAAATCAAGTAATTAACTGAATCCTTGTAAATTTTATAAATACTTGATAATTAGCCAGAGGTGGACAAGTTCCGCCAGAGGCGGGCAGCAGGGTTCATAAGTGATGAAATATCCACGAAATATTGTTTTAGGAATGATTACAAAACAAGGCACACATTTACAAATACATAACTAACTGATAATCAATTAATTATGCAATTCCTAATTTCTAATTTCTAAAAATTCGTGTTGCTTTATTAAGCCCTCAATCCTCCATTTTGATCGGTTGGTAATTCATTTTAAGCAAAAAATCATTGAGTTTTTGATTGAGTTGAGCCGCGCTAAGATTTGACTCCGGCTGAGGCGAATGACCGGGGAAGTTTTCGACGTGAATAGTTTGGGTAGGAAAGGCAAACCGAATCTGGAGTGCTTCGGCAAGCTCGAGGATTTGCAAATTGATCACTTCTCGAATCTCCCATTCGGCTTCGATAGTAGGAACACTAAAAAAGACATTGAACAAAATATTCAAAGAATGATTGCCGTATTCATTAAAATTGATGCCATAAAAGTCTTTGCGGGTGTGCGGATTTTGCAAAATAATTTCTTTCAAGCCCCTTACAAATGCCTTGATAGTCGCTGGCGAGGTATCATAATTAAGATTGAGCATTGTCCGATACCGCCTATAAACCCGCATTCCCATATTGTCGATGGTCATATCGGCAATTTTGCCATTGGGAATGTATAAAATTGAATTATAAAAAGTTCGGATGCGGGTCGTGCGCACGCCTATCTCCTCTACATCGCCTTCAATGCCTTCGGCGGTTATCCAATCGCCCACTTTGAAGGGCTGGTCAATAAAAATCATCAACGACCCAAACAAATTTTTGATGGTATCTTGCGCCGCCAAAGCCACTGCCAAGCCCCCAATTGACAAGCCCGCCAATACTGCCGTTACATTGAGGCTGAGAGCCTCGAGCATATAAAAAATACCCCAAATGATGGCTATAACTTGCAAAGTGGTACGAATAAACGGAATCAATTGCTCATACCATATATTGGAGCGTTTTTTGGCAAAATGTTGCAAATAGGTAATCAAGACATTGATAAGCCCGATTGCCAAAATCACCCCAAATACCGGCAAACAGAGATTGATAGCAGTGCGCAAATAATAGCTCAAAATAGCCGGAAGCTGCAATATCGGAATTACTTGCTCAACCCACCAAAATACAACAAACAGACTGATAGGGCGAGCCAAGCGGCGAATTTTGTTTTGTTTGATTTCTTCTTCCGAAAACCGAATCAAAATGCGCAAAATCAAAGCCACCAACCAAGTCAATAATTTGTGAAGCAAAGAGGGCAAAATAAGCAATAAAAGCAAGCCTAAATATTGTTGCCAAGTAAGCCCCAAAAACCGCCCACCGGTTTTTGGATGCCCCAACAACTTGCTCAAATTTTCGGAGTCAAACGGGAATGTACGGTCATAAAGACGCGGAATCGCCTCCACAGTCGTAGGCGAATAAAACCAATTGAAGCCTACTTTTTCCAAATAAATTTCTTTGAAACGGGGAAATGGGTAGTAAACACTTTTTTTGAGGGTAGAATCAAAAAAGTTATTTTCTTTGGGTACTTTTTGATAATCGAGATACAAACCATTGCCGTCTAAAATTTGCCCCAATTTGATAGCCAATTCTTCTTTGGCTTTTTGGCTGGCGTACAAAAAATTGGGCGAGAGCGAAAGCGAAGCTTGAGTCGGGTTATAGGTTTGGGGCTTGAGGTTATGATAATGATTGTAAATGGCGTGAAATGGCGAAAGCAACTGATTGGCACGTTTTTTCTCTTGCTCAATGTCTTGGGCTTGTCCAATATGCAACATTCCGACACTTAAAAACCAGATAAGCCCTACATATCGGTTAGGGCGCAAAAACTTGAATATTTTAAAAAAACCTTGCAACTGTCTCATTGTCAATGAATTATAAAAATTGCTTCGCGCTAAATGACACCTAATTGGAAATAATGAACCAAATTATTTCAAATTTAGCAAATGAAAAAATAAAAATTGCGGAGAATAGAAAAATAAACAAAATATAACTATTTGATAATCAGTATTTTACAATGAAGGTAGTCCCTCAAATGGAATGCTTTGCTTACATTTGCGAAAATTTATAAAAAAAAGAAGTGTACCCATTATTGTGGTAGTGAAGATACGAAAAAAAATGCTCATACTCACTATGGCAAGCAAAATTACTGTTGTAAAGACTCTAAACGTCAATTTGTGGAGGGCGGTCAGGACTGGTTTGTGAGTGCAAGTGAGAAAATAATGATACAAAAATTACTTTTAGAGTGCATATCTCTGGAAGGCATCTGGCGTGTTATGAATGTAAGCCCAGCTTGGTTGGCTAATTATATCGTATAAGTGTACGAAAGTTTCCCCGATGATTTAAATATAGTCTTAGAGCTACGCTAAATGCTGATTGGTCCTCATTTTTTACCAAAGTTTTGCCCCTAAAGAGGTTAAAATACAAAGTTTAAATCTCTGATTATCAATGACTTATAATTTTAGTAGGGTGGGGTGAAATTTTGCTTTCATTGGTAAAATAAAGATATAATTTTGCCTAACAATACTTCGGACAGTTTTTATAAGTAATTGATTATCAGCTAGTTATGCTATTTCAAATATTCCTTGTAACTAGCTGATTATCAAGCACTTAACAAAAAACTCAGAATATAACCAGCAATTCCCACTGTAAAATAGCTGAACAAAAGTTTGATATTTTAACTTTTACATTTATAAAAATAACAAAAAGTATAAGCAATTGATAATCAGCATTTTAACTGTATTTTTTCATTAAAT
>JALONJ010000443.1 GCA_025455045.1 Microscillaceae bacterium
ATCCTTATGAAATTGCCAATTCCTGAAAAAAAGGCGTTTAAACCTAACTGTAATTATTATCTAAAAACCAAATTTTGAGCTTGCGTAATGTCAGTTATTAATTCTCAATTCCTTAGATGGCTTGTTATTTATTCAAGCGTATCTCACCTTTTTTTACTTGTAAAACAAAATCGAGACTTACCTCAAAATCTTCGGCGATTTCTTCAAGACTTAATCTTCCTCTTTTTAAGGCTTTTTGAATACCCAATACCTTTACTTCAATTTTTCCTTTTTCAATACCTTGTTTGAAACGAATATCTTTTTCTAAATCATAAGTGAGTGCCATACGCTCTAATTGTTTAATAATTTCTGCTTGTAAATTACGCAAATTTGATAAGATTTCTAATTGTTTAACGCATTTTTCGCGGCGAGTGGTATCTTGAGTCGTGCTTTTTAGTTTTTCCAAGACACTTTGAATTACCACAGTAGCTTGGGTTTGCCCAAAATTACCCAAAATGGCTAAAATAATTTCCTCGGGCGTGTTTGAATTGATAAAAGTCTGATAATCAAAGTCTTGCACATTGATTAAATCAAATTGAAAATCCAAATGTCGTTTTTGTAATCGAGTGGGCATTTGGGCTTTCTTGCTTTGGAGATAAAAAACGGATTGATATACATCTAATTCGTATTTGCGTAGCAACAAAGCATAGTATTCGTGCATTCGATAGACCATTTTAGGTTCATTTTTGGTCTGAAACTCGAGATGCAAAATATAGTCCTTCGTGTGGTCTTTATGGGCTACTTTTTTCAAAAAATCGGGTTTGCGCTCGATAGTGCGTTGTAAATCATCGGGAATCTCGACCAGTTTTTCGGGATGGATTTGCAAGATTTTCTCCGCCAAAGGCAGGATTATCTGCTCAATGTTTTCTTTGAATATTTTGTCGTAATCTTGAGCCATTTTGTAAAATTTAGCTTCAAAATTAACGAAAATAAATGGGTTTGAAAAGCTGATTAAAATTGATTTTGTTTTTTGTAACTAATTGATTATCAAATGATTGCGTAATTTATTTTGCTTAGTCGGATTGACCTAAAAATATCAGAAAGGCAATTCGGTATCATAACTAGCATTAGTACTACCTTCATTAGACAAAGGATCAGGCGTTTTATTGAATGAAAAATCATACCGCTCCAAATCGTGAAGATATATTTTACCCAAAAGTCCTACACTTGTATCTGCCATTTTCATATCATTGTTTTGAATGAGATTGTAAGCCACTTCTACAATATCAAAATAACTAAATTCTTTATTTTCATTAAAAACTTCTAATTCTTCTTCACTAATATCCCCAAATTCAACTGTATTATTATTACTATCTCTTCTAATGTATCGGCTGATTTTTCTATTTTCCATTTTGATAAAACAATACTCCCCACCGTGTACATCAGCCGCGATGTATGAAACTCACTCATATTTTTTGTTTACTAAATCACAAAGGCTAAGTGCATAATTCAGATGAGTAAATTCAGAAATTAGAACTTTTATTTTTTCCATCTTAGGTAAAATAAAAACATACTTAAACCAGCCTATTTCATTTTGTTTCCAATTATAGGTCATCTCCATACGAATAGAATGATAGGTTTTTTCTTCTATTTCTTTGATTTGTAGCAGTTCTATAATTTGGCTCAAATCATAAGCATCATAAATGATAATTAGCCTACAATGATTTGCATCTATTAATTCTGTCATTTTGAATTTTTTTTATAAATGATTGATTATCAGTTATTTACATAATTATTTTTAAAATACACTATGTTATAAAATAAAATAATTATCAAATTTTCTTAAAAACCGTCTGCTCTCGCCAGAGGCGGACTGACGATTTTTAAGAAAGTTTGAGTTTGCTTGGCGACGGATAATCAGAAGAGAGCAAGTCTTATAATATTTTGTAAATCATTGATTATCAATTACTTATATAATTATTCCCTTACCCAAATCTTCAAACCCACTGCCGGAAGCTCTATAGTATAAGATTTTCCACCTTTGAGTTTCATTGTGCCGGCGGTGTCTTTTACACCTTTGAGGTAGTCGATGGCTTGGTTATTGGCAATCAATTTCCAGTTTCCGGCGGGCAGATTGAAGGTAAATGTATTGGCTTTTTCTTCGGTGTTTAATAATACAAGTACTTGATTATCAATGATATAGCCCAGTTGATAAGGATTGGCGGGTTCAATCCATTGGTAATAATTATCGGGAATTGCCTCGGCGTGGCGGAAGATTTTGCCTCTTTCGCTCATTCTAAATTTATTCAAACCTTGCCAAAAAGCGTACATTCCTTTGTAATCGCAATAAATATCTTTTTCGCCTTTGGTACGCCCCACATTTTCCCACACAAATTGATTGGCGTAGCGCATATTGTAAGTATCGCGCTTGCCGTGGATATAGACTTTGATGCCGCTTTTGGTTTCTTTGACGGTTTCTTTCAACTCCGCCATTCCTTTGGAGCGCATTATTTCGGTGCCACCGTGGGTTACAATCGGACCTTGGGAAGTGTAGAGCAAAACTGCCGCAATTTTGAAATTATCTTCATCCACGCCAAAACGTCCGTCCCAATTCGATTTGGCAAACTGGTCAGCCAAGCACCAATTGTCGTGAATATCCAAATAGTTGATACCACTCAAAGGATTTTTTTCTTCGGGAAATTTACAAGTCAAGCCCAGTTTTACGCGGGGGCGTTCTTCGATATTACCCCCTGACCAGCCACGGTCGCGTTTTTTGTCATTGGGGTTCGAGACCGGACCTTTGAAGGCATTGCGAGCATCATCTTGAAAGAAAGTAATGGGCGAATCGGCTTTGTACCAATCCCAATCGGGGTTTTCTTCGTAGGCGGGGTCATTGGAGCCAATCCAAGGCTCACCATAAATGATGATGTCATCGCCTAAGGCTTGGCGCAATTTTTTGAGAGTTTGTTGGTCAACTTGCCCGGCCAAATCAATCCTAAAGCCATCAATGCCAAATTCTTCAATCCAATGTTTGCATTGGTCAATGAGCCAGCGTTGAGTCATTGGGCGATTTTCGGTTTTTACTTCGTTGCCATATTCGCCAATGTGTTCCAAATTTCTAGTTCGATAATAATATTGTTTATCAATGGCATTGAAATGAAAAAGCATATTCTGCCCGTCCATATTTTCGGCGGTGTGGTTAGGTACAATATCAATGATAACCGCCATATTTTTGTTGTGAAATGCCTGCACCAAATCTCTAAATTGCTGACGCTCATCGCCGGGTTGCGTGCCTTTTTTCATTCGGTAGCGCGATTCTACCGCAAAACAATGCGAAGTACGATAGCCCCATTCGTACCAATCCAAATTAATGCCTTGTTCTTTCATAAAAGGGTCATTTTCAAAGGAAGCCCGCCAATCTTTGCTATCCCAATGCAAAAACTCCTGCACCGGCATTAAATGGACGGTATTAATTCCCAAATCAATCAAATAATCGAAGCCGATTTTTTCGCCTTTAGCATTTTTTAAGCCCGACATCGTAAAAGCCGGTAGTGTGCCTTTGAGATGCTCGGCTACAGGCAATAAATTGGTAAAATCTTCGACGTGGACTTCATACGCAATCACATCTTGCATTTTGGGGCGACCGTTTTTGAGCGGAGTAGCCGGTTGAGTGCGCTCAACTACCCGACACTTGCCGTAAGTGTCCAAACTCACGCGCGTGTAAGGGTCAGAAATATGTACGGGGTGGGTTTCGTAGAAGAAATTGCCCGGGTCGCTGGCTCCGTGAACGGTATAATCATAATATACACCCTTAAGATTTTCGTTAAAAAAGGCTTCCCAAACCCCATCTTTATCTACTTTCATTTCAGTAGTTTGGTAGGCTTGCGTATCGGTTTCAGTTTTGTAAAAATAGAGTTTGACCATTTCGGCGCGGGGTGCAAAGATGCGAAAAACGGTTTGACCGTTATCAATATTTGCCCCTAACTCTTTATTGGAATGTAAATCTCGAAACCAACCATCAAAAGAGCAGACCGTTTTGAGTTGTTTTTTGGGAATTTCTAAATAATAAACCCGCCGAATATCAAGGACTTGGGCAGGGGTGATGAGGGTTTGCGAAGCCGTGTTGGGCATTACTTCGGCGATTGGAATTTCCTTACCCTTAGCATCGGTGAGGCGATAATCTTTGGGGTTCAGAGGACGGTCCGTTCCATCAACAAACGCCCAAATCGTGCCGGTTTTGCTAAGTTCGGCGCGGAGGCTGGGTGGTTTGATACCCTTCATAAAGATCAGATTGCCACCTTTTTCGTTGGGGGCAATGGCAGGTGGGGCGAGCCACTCGCCTTCATCGACTCTGAATTTGAACTCGGCACTAGGCTTAATGACCTCAAAACCTGGGTTGTGGAGTGCCAAAGCCCAAATCTTGTCGCGGAAAATGAGTTGCCACTTACCATCTTGCATATCTTGGCTCCAGCCGCGAAACGAGCCGGTAACTACTACTCGCTTAGGGCTAATGGACTTATACAGATAAGGCATAAACACGAAGTAAGTGGTGTCTTCGCGTTGGGCGTAGCCTTGCATCAGTTCAGTTTCGGTAAATTGTTGGGCAAACGACATATTGGTAAAAATCTGTAGAAATGCGAAGATAAGTAAAAGTTGTTTCATTGCCTTAAAATTATTGATTGCCCAAATATAACCATTTTTAAGTGGGAAAAAACTAAGAAAAATACCACTTTTTAGTAAAAAATTTATGGAAACGTTTGCAGAGGGTTTTTTTTGAGTATAATGATTGATATAAACTCAACTATTTGGCAGAATATACAAACCCACTTTATAAGATGCCCCAAAATTTAAAAATAAGCAACTACTTATAGGGGTATTTTAAAACAAAATGCTAGTTTTTTTGTATATTTTAAAATTTTATTTTTATTTTCCTTTAAAAACAAAATATTGATATAAAATAAGCAAACTCATTGCTAAAAATATTACCATTTATTATTTTGCTTTTTTGATATTTATTAATTTAAAGTTTTGTATTTTGAATAAAAACCAAATAAAAGTATTTTTAGTACGCTGACTAGTTACAAACATTTATAACATTATATCTATTAATTTTGAAAACTCTGTAAAACTTTTTTAATTTACATAAGTAATTGATTATGAGTTATTTACGATACAATTTCCTTACTAAAATGATCAATTTGGTATCGT
>JALONJ010000444.1 GCA_025455045.1 Microscillaceae bacterium
CTTTAGATTCTTCACTTCGTTCAGAATCACTGAAAAGCGAGAGCTTTTCAGAATTCAATGGAATTCCCAAAGGCAATTCCTGAAAAGTGGTGAAGATCCAAAATTTATTTTAAAAAATCCTAAAAAAATTAAACAGTGGGAACTGCTGGTAAAATTCCACCATTTTTATACTTGTTAAGCAAAGGTCTTCCTTAGCTTAACGGCATTGCCCTAACGGGGTGTTGCTTTCATAATACACAACTTAGGCTATGAGATAAAAAAAGCAAATCCTTTGGGGATTTGCTTTAATAGAAAATTTCTAAGAAGATTAATATTCGTCTTCATTAAATAAGAAGTCATCTTTGGACGGATAATCGGGCCAAATTTCTTCAATACTTTCATAAGGCTGACCATCGTCTTCCAACTTCAACAAATTTTCGAGTAGTTCCAGTGGTGCGCCGGTGCGCTGTGCGTAGTCAATTAACTCCTCTTTGGTAGCAGGCCAAGGTGCATCTTCCAAATAGGATGCTAATTCGAGTGTCCAATACATAGGCTTACAATTTATAAAAGGTTTGAGATTAAATGAAAAGTGCTTTATAGAATAGCAAAAGTTTGCTTGGGCGAGAGGTTTTAGCTCTGGCATAGGTTTGCCATTCCAAATATCACACCAAATTACTGATACATATTCTACCAGATGATAAGTTTTTTTTTTGAAAAATCAAAACTTTTTCTTGATTTTATTTAAGCCGTCTTCCAATTCTTTCAAAATTTGTTTTTTGACTTTGACTTTGCGTTTTTGAATAGCCAAGCTATCCGCACTAAGGCGGTTGTTGTATTGATTTTGTTGATTATCGCCATAGTTTTTCTGATAGCCACCTCCATAATTGCTGCGGTTGCCATAGCCTCTATCGCCGTAGCCGCCCTTATCGCCATAGCTACTTTGTTGTTGGCTTTGGGCTTTTAGTTCGCGCTCGAGAGCAACTTCGGCGGTAGCAAGTTCGGTTTCATCTTTGCGAATGAGTTCGCGCAAGAAGCTGATTTTGATGCGATATTGGTCTTCGTCGGGCTTGCGTTCTACATCGGGGTATTTGCGTTTTACGACTCTTATCAAATAACTAAACTCAAACACCTTGTCGCAGGCGTGGCGAAAACGCTCCGAAATATCTTCATCAATTTCTTTGAAGGTACTCGATATGTTTTTCCATTGCATTAGCAATTCTTTGGCTTTGTCCACATTTTCGGGGCGTTCTTTGTCATACAATACAAGAGCCTCGGCTTCATAGCATAGTTCACCCGATAGTTTTTCTTTGATTTCTTTGCCCGACATATCGGGGTAGGTATCGCGGTAAGATTTGTATTTTTTGTATCGGTTAAAAAACCAGTCGTTGGCACGTTTGAATTTTTCCCACATTTCTACGGCTTTGCGGTGGGGGATTTTGCCCCCAGTTTTCCAAGCGTTTTGCATATTGCGAAACTCCTGAAATCCGCCGTCAAAATTATCGGAGTTTTTCCAGTCTTCGGCGGCAAATAAGATCCGGCGGTAGTAGTTCATTCGGTCTTTGGATAGCCGCGCTTTGTTTTTCATCACATTTTTGCGATGCTCGAAGAAGTTGTGATACAATTCATCAAATTTTTGCTCAATTTCGGTTTGCTGGTCTTCGAGTACCGAACCGGTTTTAATCCATTTTTGTTTGACTTCTTTCATCCGGTCGCCGGTGGTATTCAGCTCGCCATCTTCCATTTCTTGAAAAATGTCTTCGGCTTCTTTGAGCAAGGCGGTTTTAATCTCGAGGTTTTTGACTCGATTGACAGCAATCAAAGCCCGCAATTGTTCTTCTAGCTCGTCCAACTTCGCAAAAAGCACTGTGTAATCGCCCAGTCCGTCAAAATTAGCCAAATACTTGCGCATGTGTACCAATTTCATCAGATAAGAGCCTTTGTTTTGGGCTTCCTCGATTTTTTGTTCTAAATCATACACTTTTTGTTTAGCCAGTTGAAAACGGTCTTCGAAATATTTAATTGAAGCGGCTTCCGACTCTTTCACCTGTCCGATTTTGCGGTCGGGGTATTCCAAAAATCCCTTCAAATAAATCTTGTCCTCAAGTATATATCCATACTGGAGGTTAGTTTGGTATTCATTCATTTTGGTCTAAAAGTTTAACGCGGTTTTTGCTTGGGTTATTTTTTTAATAATGCACACAATTAGTTTTTGTAGAATGTGACGAAATTTATTTTATAAGTATTTGAAAATCAAACAATTACATTTTTAAGAGTGAGATATGATTGTCATTGTCTAAGTCTAAAATATAATTGTTTAGTAACCGAAAAGATTAGTTTTGCTTAGTGAAGGGCTTGCGCCTGCTATCAAAACCAATCGCTATTGAGATTACCGCTACTTCAAAATTTAAGTTAATTTACAAATTTGCAAATTATTTTTCAATTTAATTCGATAAATTTTATCATACAAATACATAATTTACTGATAATCAATAAGTTACATATTTTAAAGATTGAAAAATAATTTTTAAAACCAGCCAAGCTAGGAGTTTTGCCTTGCCTTATGATGACTTTTAACAGACTTATTTAACAAATAATAATCCAAAATAGAATCGAAAACATACTATTTTTTGGATAAAAATCAAATTGTCGATTTTGGATTTTGGGTTTCGGATTCAAGCTAATTTTGCTTTTCAATAAAAATATTATTACTCCCCACATCTCACTCCTACTCCCCATTTCTCACGCCTCATTTCTCACGCCTCACTTCACTTGACAACTTCTATAGAAAAGTATATATTTGTAAAATTTCATCATAGATGAGTCAATCTTGACAACTCCAACTCGTCTAGCTCTACATTACTTCCAAATAAAATGGCTTTGAAAGCTAAGGACTAAGTTCTGAGCAAGTTTCGAGGCTCTACAAATAGCTAATCTCACCCTAACATTTATTTCATATTACAATTTGTTCAATCTTTGGGCTTAGGTAAAATCTTTTGCGATTGCATTACTTGATAGGATAAACAAAATAATAAAATTGCTATGGAAAAATTGCCCACAATTGCTAAAATCAAAAGTTTGCTACCGGGAATATTTATTCACAAAAAAAATGCCTATTGGATTTTGGGGCTAATGATGCTGGGCTTGGGCTTAGTAGGCTTGGGTTCTGAATTGCCGTGGCAACGAACTTGGACTAAAATATTTTTAGACAACAAAACCATCAGTTATATATGGGTCGGAGCCGTAACTCCCACCACCGCCAAAGTGAAAGCCAAAGTCAGTGATGCCGCCACCGTAAGGCTGGTGCTGAGCACCTTGTCCAATTTTAGCAACCCAATTTATGGTGATTTGACCACTGTAGATGCCTCTACCAACTATATGGCGGATTTGTCTATCACCGGCTTGACCGAAAATACCCGTTATTTTTATGCAGTAGAGGTAGATGGTGAGCAAGATGCGACTGTAGGGCGTTTTTTCACGGTCAGTTATTCGGCACATTCTTACAACTTTGTCGTGAGTGCGTGTGCAACCAGTTCCAATCATATTATTTTTCCTAAGATGGATTCTTTAGCCCCACAATTTTATTTGAATACGGGTGATTTGCACTATACCGACCCCAACTCGAGTGATGTAAATGCCCATCGCCAACCTTACGAAGTAGAAGTACTCTCAAAAACTCGCGCCGCCAATTTTTTCAAACGGCGGTGGTTTGCCTATATGTGGGACGACCACGACTACAGTGGCGATGGCTCAGACTCACTTTCGCCAGGACGAGCCTCGGCGCGGCAGGCTTACCGCGAGTATGTGCCACACTTTGCGCTACCGGCAGGTAATGGCGATAGGGCTATTTATCAAGCCTTTACCATTGGGCGAGTGCGGTATATTATGACCGATTTGCGCTCTACCAAAGTAGCCGGCACTCAACATATGAGTCCAACCCAAAAAACTTGGTTCAAAAACGAAGTTTTGCAAGCCAAGCTCAACAAACAAATGATTTTTTGGATAAGCCCGGTTTCTTATTCTGGGGAAGAATCCGATAATTGGGGCGGCTATGCGACCGAAAGAACCGAATTGGCAGATTTTTTTCGGGCAAATCATATCCAAAATATGCTGATTATTTGTGGTGATGCACATATGGTAGCCATTGACAACGGCGATAACAGCGACTTTAGCACTCAGGGCAATAGTCCTTACAAATACCCTATTTTGCAAGCTGCTGCGTTCAATCGGGCGGGTAGCAACAAAGGTGGAACTTACTCCGAAGGTACATTTCTCAACCCTGCTCCCAATACCGGGCAGTTTGTAGAAGTAAAAGTGATAGATGAAGGCGGCGACAGTCTTTATGTCGATATGACCGGCATACGTGTTACGGTATCAGGTGCAGTAAGCACCCTAGTCAATTATAAATTTGGGCGCGATTTGAGTGGCAACATTACTTTGCCGATTCGTATGGCGCAATTTCGTGGGCAGGCGGTCAGCAGTCGAGCTTGTCAATTGGTGTGGACATTGGCTGATACTCAAGGTATGCAAGCGTTTGGCATAGAGAAGTCAAGCAATGGGCGAGATTTTAAATCTATTGGCAAAGTACCACTCAAAACCGGACTTTGGCAAAATTATAATTTTACCGATGAGTTGTTTGAACAAGATAGCTATTACCGAATTAAAATTTATTTTGAAGATGGGCAAATAGATTATAGCCAATGGATTTTTGTGCGCAAACCCAATGCACAAGCCCAAAAATTTTTGTTGTATCCCAATCCCAATCCCACTCGCAAGCTCGGAGTTTTGTTTGCCCAAAAAACACCCGAGTTTACTTTTGAATTGCTTGATATAAATGGTAAAATACTGTATATCAATACTTTATATCCTCAACAACTCCGGGTAGAGCTTGATTTGCCGACTCACATTGCCGCCGGTAACTACCTGTACCGCATCAAATCGGCTAGTGGTGTGTACAACGGGCGAGTAAGTATTTTGTAGTTGGCTCTTACCCAATACTGGACTGATACAAATAACTGAACTTACAAGCATCTGATTATCAGGCAATTAAATATTTAAAAAGGATCTTCACCACTTTTCAGGAATTGCCTTTAGGAATTCCATTGAATTCTGAAAAGCTCTCGCTTTTCAGTGATTCTGAACGAAGTGAAGAATCTAA
>JALONJ010000049.1 GCA_025455045.1 Microscillaceae bacterium
CAGCGTTCAAAATTAGGTTAAATATATATAAGTTCCTGATAATTAATTAGTTAATTACTTTGGGTATGTATCACTTAATTTCATACAGAAGGTATTTTTCTATGCTTTCTAGGTGTCTGTGTGGTTCAAAAATTGAAAGTATTAAAGTAGAATTATGGAATAAATACAAAATAAAGTAAAATTTTAAAAACATAATTGATTGAAAATCAGGTAATTATATAATTCCTAATTCTCAATTCCTAGGCTTTAAACTCTTGGTATAAATCGGCAAAAGTGATAAAATCACCCTGAGGCTTTGCCCACCGGATAAAGTGTTCTAATTTGTCCAAAATTCTTTGTTTGGAATGACGACTTACATAAAAAGGCAAGCCAAATTTGGCTTGGTCGCTTACATCGGTAAACTCCCAAGGGTGAAAATAAAAATTGACTTGTTTTTCGGGGTCAGCCCACAAAATCCAACGCGCAGCCCATTGAATCATCCACAAAGGAAAATTTTTAAAACTCAACCAAAACATCGGAAAACGAATCAGAGGCGTAACCGAAGCCGGAATTTGCAACACATTGTGCAAAAAAAATGGGCGGCGGGGCTTGAAAAAATTGTTGTACCTGCCCGGCAGATAAATTGGATGCAATGACGAGTTGTATTGATAACCGGCTTGGGCTATTTCCCACTCATCGACCTTAGCCATACGTGCCATACGATAACCAATGATGGGTTTTTGAATAATTTGCTCGAGTTTGTCTTTGGATTTTTTGAGGTCGGCTATCTCAAAAGTAGTATGATAGTAGCCGTGTGAGGCTACTTCGTGGCGGGTGGCTATTTGGCACATTAAATCAGGGTAAGTCTCGGCAAAGTTTGCCGTTGTAAAAAATGTGGCTTTTACCTCATAACGGGTCAATAAATCCAAAACTCGCCGTAAACCGATTTCCGAAACTTGCATTTGCTCGTGCATAGGCAACGCTTTGCCATAATCCAAAGGAGTATCAAACTCCTCGACATCAAAACTCAAAATAAATCGATTTTTCATTGACTCAAAAGTTATTGCAAGCCCCAAATTAAAGGCAGGCAGGCGATTTTCCAAATAGATGAGCAGGGATCAAAAAAATCTGAGAATCTTTCATTTTTTAGTAACTCCTCACTCTACGCCGTTGCTTGTGTCCTCACAAGCAACTATTGCAAAAATGTGAATAACCAAATAAATCTATCCTCAACCTACAAAATCCCTTACCTTCTCCAAAAAACCTTTAAATTTGCGGTCAAATTGGCGAAGTGTACGCCACCCACGGATTATGATGCAAAATTTGCTAAAACGGATAGGAATATTATTAATTTTTTTTGGTTTACCCCAACAATTGCTTGCCGACCGAGTGCTGAACGCGCTCAGTCAGTTACAAAAAAAAGAATACGCCAAAGCCAAATCACTCCTAGACAAGACTTTGGAAAAAGAACCCCTCAATGCCGGAGCCTTGCACGTATATGCTTTGTATTTTTTTACTGAACAAAATCCGGCTTATTATCTCGACTCGGCTTATTTATTCGTACAAAGGGCTTTGGAAAACTACCCCGCAACTAGCCCTAAAGATACGCTCGATTGGAGCAAAAAAGGCATCTCTAATGCCAAAGCCCAACAACTCAAAGCCGACATAGAAGCCAAAGCCTACCAAAATGCCCTCGCCAAAAACGCAGTGGGCGATTTGCAGACTTTTATTGAGAAATTTCCCCTTGCTCAAGAAGTTCCGCAAGCCGTACAAAAACGCAATGAACTGATGTGGGCGCAAACCCGCCAAATGAACACGATGGAGGCTTATCAATTTTTTTTGGAAAATTATGCCGATGCGCAACAAGTCAAAGAAGCCCGCCAAAGGCTTGACCGCCTGATTTATGAGCGCGAAACTCAATCGGATAAACTAAGTGATTTACAAAAATTTGTAAGCCAATACCCTGATAATCAATATCTTAGCGAAGCTATCCAAAAAATGTATTTTGGGCTTACCTTGCCTCATACCCCACAAGTATATCAAGATTTTGTCAATAACTATCCCAATCACCCTTTGGCAAAAAACGCTTGGGATTGGTTGTATGCCCTTAAACCTGATAAACAAACACCCGCCGAGTTTTTGGTGGCAAATCCTCAGTATTACCAAAAAGAATATTTAGAGAAAATTAGCCAAGTCATTGATTTACAGTATTTTCCGATATACGACAATGAGGCTTATAGCTATATCGACGAAACCGGCAAAGTGCAAATAACTGCCGAATTGGAAACTGTACCCAAAGCCCACCTATGCCAAACGAATACCGATGCGTATTTGATTTTTCAAAAAAATAATCATTTGGGGTTGATGGATAAATTGGGAAAAGTAATTTTAGAACCCATTTATGATAAAATTGAAACCTTCGCCAGTGGTATTTTTAGGATTACCAAAAATGCCCAACAGGGCGTTTTTCAGCAGTCGGGGCGCGAAATAGTGCCGATTCGCTACGATATGGTTGAAGTTTTGAACAGTCAATTGCTCAAAGTGCGCAAAAACCGCCGTTGGGGTTTGGTATCTATGAATGGCGTGGTGCTGGTAGAGCCGCGTTTTTCGGAAATTGAGGGGCAAAATGCTGACTTTGTGATTTTTCGAAATGGCGAACGATACGGCGCAAAAACACTGACCAATCTTTTTCGAATGGTGAGCGAAAAAGAAGGCAGTGTAGAAATTGATTTGGAAAAAGCCGAAGTACTTGAAAATCAATACCTTAAAGTAGGGCGCGGTGGCAAATACGGTTTATTGGATAAAAACAATCATTGGGTTTTTCCTTTGGCGCAGACCCAAATTGAAGCCCTTTCGCAAATTGGCTGGGCAACCCAATCCGACAATCTTTGGCAATTGTGGGGCTTGTCGGCGCAATCGCTGTCCGACCTGAGATTTGAAAAGTATATCCACAATACCAAGTTTGTGGCGGCTAAACTCGCCGGAAAATGGGGACTTTTGAACGCTCAAGGCACGGTTTTGTATCCATTTGCTTTGGATTCGGTCGCTTTTGTGGGCGATATTTTACTTACTTTCCAAGCCAAAAAAATTACAGCCGAATTTTTGGCAAATCCTGCGGCTAAACCCTTGGATATCAGCACTTTTAAAAATATTCGCCTTGAGAAAAATGAAATCCCCGACTCACCGATTTTTTTATATTTTGAGGACAATTTGCGTAAAAAAAACCTATACAATGCGCGAGGCAGTAAGGTTTTGCCCAACAATGCCAATAATTTGTATATCCTTGATAATCAATATATTAACTTTCAACAAAATGGCAAATACGGCTTGGTTGATACCACCGGCAAGATCATCTTGAGTCCCAAATACGATGGTATTTCTAATCATAGCCATCATCGTAAAATTTTGCTTAATTTGGGCAAATACGGCTTATTTCAACCTCAGCAAAACATTTTATTAGAACCCAATTTTGAAGAAGTGCCTCAATTTTTTGGCGACTCTACTCAAAATTATCGCTTTTTGGTACGCAAAAACGGTTACTACGGCGTGGTAGATTTGAAAAACAAAACCGTATTACCCTTTGACTTTCAGGCGATTAACTATTGGCAAGATAGTACTGCCCTGGCTCAAGACAAAAAAGGCAAATGGATTTTTTATGATTTTCGCAAAGCCAAAAACAAAAAAGTCGACACCCTCAAAATTAGTTTTGAAGAAGTAAAAATGATTCAGCACACAACACAAGGCGAAATGATTGCGCAAGTCAAACAAAATAATTTGTGGGGATTTTGGAGCAATCAACGCGGCGAAATTTTGAAACCACAATTTGAAGCCATCAATCAACTTGGTAGCCAGTCGCGCCTTTGGTGGCTTGCCGAGCGCAAACTTGCCCAAGACCGCTACGAGGTTACGTATCTCAATCATTTGGGGACAATCATTTGGCGCAAAGAAATGAATGAATTGGATTATTTTAAACTCTTATGCGAATGAAATGCTAAGGAATGAATAGTAAATAATGTAAAATGAATAATTTTGTAATTACCTGAAAATCAATATGTTACCAAAAAATATTGTATGCATTATTTTTTCTTGTTCCTAAGTAATGAATTGTGAATAATGTAGAACGAATAGTTTTTTAAATACTTGAAAATCCACCAGAGGCGCACACGTCAATAGGTTGCTAAAAAATATTGGTTCTTCCCCATTTGTCAGAAAAATTGTAGCGCAGGCTGCCTAGCCTGCCCGCGTAAGTGCGTTTAGGCTTGCGATAAAACTAGAATTCCTCGAAAAATGAGCAAAGAATCTTTTTAAATGTATATATAACTAGCTCATTATCAAATATTTACCGAAATATTCATATTAATTATTAATTCCTAATTTCTTAACAATGGCTTAACCGCCTTGTGAGATTTTTTAGGGAATTTAGCCCTTCAAATCAAAATTTCTATGCAAATGAAAAAATCAAAAAAAGCCAAAAAAAGTGATGAAAAAGTGCCTCAATTCTTCGTACCGGCTGATATTTTGCGGGTTTTTAAATATGAATTTCCCGAAGTAGATGCCTCAACCGTGGAATGGTCTTGGGAAGTATATAACAAAATTTATGAAGCGGAGTTTGTCTTTGAAAATCGAGAATATGAAGTAGAAATTACCGTTACAGGGCATCACCTTTTGACCGAAATTGAGATTCCAACCAAAGAATTGCCCAAAATCGTAAAAAAAGCAGTTGAAGAAAAATATCCCGATTTTGAAATCGAGGAGGTAGAAAGAATTGAATATAGCAATGGGGATATTCATTATGAAATTGACCTCAAACACGAGGAAAAAGAATTGGAAGTTCACTTCAGAGAAGATGGCTTGTTTGTAGCCGAAGGCGAGGATTTATAGTAATTAACTCAATTGTAGCATTATTTGGACTTAGAAATGGCTGGTTATTTTTAGAAAATAGCCTATTTTCGCTCCCAGCCATTTCATTATCAACAAATTTTTTAGAAATTTCTATTATTGAAAACAAATACCCAAATATATATATAACTAGCTGATTGTCAATTATTTAGCTATTTTTTTCGTCTTAAGATAATTTATTGAGTTAGTAGTTTCAAATCAGCCAATCGATTAAAATGATTTGTGTTAAGTGTAGCAAGTGGTAAGTCATTTACTAAAGCCACCAAAGCAATAAATAAATCATTTGCCGGAATAAGTTGATTTTGGTTTTTTAGAGATTGATAAATTTCTACAGCCTTACTTGCACAAGTAGAATCAAAAGGCAAAATATTCAATAAAGGAAGAAGTTTTTGCAAAAACGGGTCTTGTTGATTTTTAAAGCCTACTCTAAATTCGTATTCTGTAATTGAAGCAATCGCCAAATCATATTGTCCGGCTAATTGCCAAAACCAAGTATTTTGTTTTTTTGTAGCGCGAAAATAGGTGATTAATACCCCAGTGTCTAACAAAGTTAGATTTGTTCCCATTTTCCCAAATATTTTCGGTTGGTCAAGTAGGCTTGGTATTGTTCATCTGTCCAAGTAGGCCCATTGAGTAAAATTTCTTGGATTTTTTTTCTTTTTTCGGCTTCCCCGTCAATTTCTTTGATAATAATTTCTAGCTCTTTACCTTGCAATTCGCTGGGAATGGCAATTGTAAGAGATTTTTCGGCTTTTTGGATGGTTTTAAATTCAGTCATAAAACACATTAAAATGATTCAATCAAATATACGATTTTTCCGACAAAAAATTGAAAATATTTTCTTTCTACTTCGTAAATAAATAAAGCAAATATCCAATATTTATAACTAGCTGATTATCAATTACTTAGTTGTTTTTTTAGATTCTTCACCGTTTTGCAGAAAAAATGTAACGCAGGCTGTCTAGCCTGCCCGCGTAAATGAGCTTAAACGTATGATAAAGCTAGAATTTTCTGAAAATGATTAAAAATCTTTTAAATATATAACTAGCTTATTATCAATCACTTATACATTTCCCTGTTTTGCTTGTATGTGCTAGGCAAATTTACAAGCGCGGATTAGTTTGAATAAACCCCTGCATTTTAGGGATTTTAGCTTCATTTTTCAATAAATCGAATTAATTTTAAAAAAATAAGCGATAAGGCAAAGAATAGCTAAAAAAATCCTTGTATCTTGGCTCTTATCAAAAATATGTAAAGTACTGATTATCAATCATTTATAAACAATGGCTGTTCTCAAAACCAATTTTAATCCCAACTCGCCGCAGTATCGGGCAAACTACGCCGAAATGCAGGCATTGGCACAAGACCTACAGACTAAAATGCAATTGAGTCTTTCGCAAGGCAATGAAAAATATATTGCTCAAGCCCGCAAACAAAACAAGTTTTTGGCGCGCGAGCGCATAGAGTTGTTACTTGACCAAGATTCGCCCTTTTTGGAGCTAATGCCTCTAGCCGGTTTGGGTATCAAAGATGCCGTTGCGGTAGGTGGCACGGTAGTAGGCGGCATTGGTTATGTATCGGGCAAGCTGGCAATGCTTATCTCCAATGTTGGCACCAACAAAGGCGGTACGACCGACTACACCACCTTACAAAAAAGCCTGCGCCTAGCAAAAATCGCCGAAGAAAATCGCTTGCCGACCATCACGTTCATTGAGTCGGGTGGCGCAAATTTGCCCGAACAGGCAAAAATATTCAATCACGGAGGGGCTTCGTTCAAAGATATTAGTCGCCGTTCCAAAGCTCGAATTCCCTCCATTTCCATTGTTTGCGGCAATGCCACCGCCGGAGGGGCTTATGCTACGGGTATGACCGACTACGCCATTTATGTAAAAAACAATGCTAAAGTATTTTTGGCGGGTCCGCCCTTGGTCAAAATGGCAACCGGCGAAGTTTCGGACGATGAAACATTGGGCGGAGCCGAAATGCACAGCCGAATTTCGGGCAATTCGGATTATTTGGCAGAAGATGAGTTAGATGCCATACGCATTGCGCGCGAACTGATGGATTATTTGCAAACCAATCGAGAGGCTTTTATACCCAGCCAAGCCATTAAAAATCCTTTGTATGATAGCCACGATTTGTATGGTATAGTTTCCGCCGATTTTCATATTCCGTTTGATGCCCGCGAGGTGATTGCCCGCTTTGCCGATGGCTCGGAGTTTCACGAATTTAAGCCCGAATTTGCCAATACTTTGGTTACAGGTTTTTGTCGAGTTCACGGCTATCCTTTGGCGGTCATTGCCAACAATGGCGTTATTTTTTCGGATACTGCCAACAAAGCCGCGCATTTTATTCAATTATGCAATAAAAATGATACTCCAATTTTGTTTTTGCAAAATATTACCGGCTTTATGGTCGGCAAGGACTACGAGCGCGAAGGCATCATCAAACACGGCGCAAAAATGATAAATGCCGTCTCGAATAGCGAAGTACCACTCATTACGATTATGATGGGGGCTTCGTATGGTGCGGGCAACTATGCGATGGCGGGGCGCAGCCACGACCCCAGGTTTTTGTTTAGCTATCCCAATACCAAAATTGCGGTAATGGGTTCGGAGCAATTGGTGGGTGTAATGGATATTGTGAAGCGCGCTAGTGCCAAAAAATCGGGTGAGGAATACGACGAGGAAAAAGAAAAAATAGCCAATGCAATGGTCAAAAAAATGCTCGAAGACCAAGCCACTGCCTATTACTCTACGGCGCATATTTGGGATGACGGTATCATTGACCCGCCCCAAACCCGCCATTATTTGGCAATGTGTTTGGCGGTCATTTATAATCAGCCCATTAAAGGGGCAGATTCGTATGGCGTATTTAGAATGTGATTGATTTTGGATTTTGGATTTTGGATTATTTTTTTTTATAAATACTTGATAATCTTTGATTTTTGACAAATGGTTCTGTAAAACAGCTTTTAGGCTATGATAAGACAGCCTAAAGGCTGTTTTACAATGGGTGCATTTCAAATTTAATCCTTAGATTCCCTCTCTCAGAGGAGAGGGCAGGGGTGAGGTCTTAAAACGTAAATTTGAAATGCACCCTTTACAATTGATAATTCAATTAATTGATTATTAATAACTCATTGATTATCAAGTATTTATGTTGCTAACTTATCTTAAAAATCATATCCAAAAGTTACATACAACTTGGGTCTTTGGGCGATTACATTGTCCTCGATAGCCCAAGCCAAATCAAACTTGAGATAATAACCCAACAATACCGTGCGCAAACCGGCACCATAGCCAGCCAGCCAAGGGTTTTTGAAATCATTGACAATAATCGTAAACGGGTCAGGTGAGTTTAACCGGCGAGGATTTTGATTATTGCGTGTATTGAATGGGCTAACTTCTGTCCAAGCTGTACCGATGTCAAAAAAGCTAACCAACTGCAAGTTATTGAAGAAATTGCTATTCAATCTTTTGCCAAATAAGTATTTGATAATGGGAAACCGAAGCTCAAAATTGGTAACTAAGACATTGTTGCCTCGTACTTTGGCAAAGTTGTAGCCTCGCAAATTGGTTACAAATTCGGTAAATACAATATCCTCATTAGCCGTACCATAAGTTTGATTAATATCTACGATGCCCCAATTAGTTCCCAAAGGGTCAATATTGAGAAATTGAAGAAAAGGATTATTGCTACCACCACCACCATCAAAGCGATTGCCCATCCAATTGTCCATTCCCCCTAGGGCAAATATTTTGGGGCTTTGCCCGCCAAATCTGCCATAAACGCCTCGCACTGCCAAAATCAAGTCTTTGTGAATGGTGAAATATTTGCGGGCATCAATGACAAATTTATTAAAGCCTAAATCACGGGTGCGTGAATTAGGAAAATATTCGCGCAAATTACGACTGTAGGAGATATTTCGGTAATCTTCGTAATAGGCTTTGACTCGCGCGCCTTTAATCATATTTTGCCCATTGAGGGTGGTATTATCAAATACATACTCAATTTTATAGCCGGCATAATGATAGATGTTGTTGGGAATTGGATATAAAAATCCAGCAAAATCACCAGTAAGCACGTGATTGGTTTGCAGATAGAAAGGAGCTACACTTATGCGATGTAAATTGCTTAAAGGCAGACCTACCGTAGCTTGAATGCGATTAGTAGTATGGCGATGATTGAAAGGAAACTCCTGTATTAGCCCCACGGTGGAATTAGCATTGTTCACAATATACAGAGAGCCATTAGTTCCATCCGGATTGAATACATACCGCTTACGGTCGTAGCGTAGTGTAAAATCTAATCTGCGCCCTAAGTATTGATACTCACCAAAAAAATCACTATTGGTCAAAGTGGTGAGTAAGAAAAATCCCCCTCTGATTTTATGATTTTCCAACAAATCGGAGGTATTCATACTCATCAACAAGCCCCAGCCGCGCAAAGGGTCAATTTGGGCAGTAGTTACGAAGTTTTCCATTCGAAAGCGAGTTTCGTAATCATACGGACCTCTTACTTTCAGTTCTTCTTTATTCATCAGCTCAATGCGGCGGCGCATTTCGCTCTGAGCTTTTTCAATTGAGCTTTGTTTTTCTTTGACTACATCTTCGGCAAACTGGTAGTTGTCGGTATCTACTTCATCAGCCGCGTATTGCTCTTTCGGCATATTATCCACTTCGGTTGAGTCTTTGAATCGGGGTGGTATGTTTTTAATCAGCTCTTGTTGTTCGCGGGGCAAACGCTGATTCAAAACCCGCGTGCGAGGCGTAGTGTAGGTCGAGACCAGATTCTGGTTAAAATCAAAATTACGTTTGTAAAGCGGAAACAATCGCCCTTTGTTAATCATCAAATAAGCCAGTCCGTTTTCGGCAGGGTTAGGCTCATAGGTACGCATACTTTGATGATAATTGCTCAAAGTGCTTACTTTATCCGATTTGAGGTTGTATTTTTTGAGTTGTAAAATGCCGGTTTCATCACTCAAATACAAAATATTTTCTTGGTCAAGCAAGCGAGGCTTGGTTTCTACTGCCGGCGCGTAGGTGAGGCGATTGACTCGTACCCGCGACACACCCGGGTCGTAGGTAAAAATATCAAAATTTTTGAGGTCTTCTTTATAATTGCCTCGGTCTTTGATAAGACCCACGCTAAGGGTATCAGTCAGACGATTGGAGCTGAATATAAATGAGAAGTTGGAATTGGGCAAAAATGTAGGATCTATGTCATCGTACCAGTCGTCAGTAATTTGCTCAAGATTATTGGTCTCGAGATTAAAAATATAAATATCATTTTGACCGGTTTTGAAATCTACTTCACCTTTGCGGTCGGCACTCAGAATCAAATTATTGCCATCGTCCGAAAAATCGAAGCTGGTTACGTGATTGAAATAAAACCACGTTCTTTCAAAGTTTCTCCGACCTTTTCGGTTATATACGTTGAGTTTTACTTCGCCTTTGCGCACAATCATCACTCCCAAATTGTTGTTATCGCGCCACGAAAGCAAGGGAATGTTGTCGTCATAACGTTGGTTGATAGCCAAATAGCCGCGATAAATAATTTTGCGCCGTTTTTTGGTTCGCAAATCCTGCACAATCACACGGTATTTTCCATTTCGATTTTCGGAATAGGCTATTTTGCTACCTTCGGGGTTTATTTTAAATTCATTAAATACCAAATGCTTACGATTTTTGCCACGCAAACGAAAATCAAACAAGGGATCGGCAGTATTTTCGCGGGTTTCGCGGGTGGTGTTTTGGTAATAATCGCGCCATTCGTCCAAAAATCGATTGTATTTGATTCCCAAAGCACTCCCAATGCTATTGCGCTCATTGCGAATGATACGAGCTAAGTTGAGAATACTCGATATATTGGATTGTCCGTATTTTTCGGCAATATAATTCCATATAGATTGACCTACCAAGGCGGCTTCTTTGCCCGATAATAGATTGGGTTTTTTGGCACGGCGCGAGCTAAACAAGTCGCGCATATAGTCGTCCATTTCTTCTGACCAGCCTTCAGCTACATATCTGGCGGCTCCAAACAAAAACCATTCGCTAAACTTGCCCAGATAAGAGCTTTGAAGCATCTCTTTGAGGCTACCGCCAAACATCATTTCTCGAATCAGCATCAAAGCCACGCCACGCCGCAATTCAGTTTTAAAATCCACTTCGCTACCCGTAAACGGAATTTCAATCTGGGATTTGAAGAGTTCGGTCTGTCCACCTACAATCAAATTACTGTCATCGATGCCCACATTGCTTTGCTGTAAATCGCTGATAGAATTATAAATAAAAATTTTGGATTTGAAATAAGGTGTATAGCCGAGCATATCGGTTATTTCGTCAAATTCGGTCTCGAGGTATCGGATGGCAAAATCGGAAAGTCGCGCCCCATTGTCGTAGTAATAAACATCAAAATTGGGGGTTTTTTTGATGCGCCAATAGGGCTTTTTGTATTGAACTCGATTGCGCCCAAACGTTTGAAAAGTATTTTGCGCAACCACATCTTGAGTAAACCAAACACCTAGCCAAAAAATAAGCAATATTTGCTTCACATTGCTTGTTATAAAAAAAAGGTTTTTCATTATGTTAATATTTTTTCGAGTGATGATGTGAGGGTTTGTCTAACATCATTTTAAAATTCAACTGATTGATTATCAGTAATTTAACTAAAAGCAATGTGCTTTAGACCAACGTATTGTACAAATGATAAAATCGTTTTATATCCACATTGCTATTTAGACTAGAAAGTTCGGTATTTTCTAAATAATTACAAAATTCTTGGGCAAAATATGGGGCTAAAGAAATTCCCTTAGCTCCAAAACCATTGAATATCCCTATATTCTGGTATTGAGGGTGCAAACCGATAAAGGGGCGACGGTCGAGGGTAGCCGGACGAATACCGGCTTGTTGGTCAATAATTTGATAGTCCAATTTAAAAAAAAGTTTCAATTTCCCCTCTAATTCAGCCCGCCCTTCGGCACTGACATCTTCGTTGATAGTTTCCCAATGGTAAGTCGCTCCTACCTGAAACTCCTCCGAACTAAGTGGCAATACAAATACTCCTTGGTTGATAATCCCCTGAGTATCAACGGGTTGAGTTTTTATTTTTATCCACTCACCTTTGACCGGACGAAAGGGCAACCATTCAAAAAATGGATTGTGCTGGGCTTTTACACCTTCACAAAACAGTACTTTATTAGCCCATACATCTTGCCAGCGTATTTGGGTTGCCTCTAAGTATAAATCATTATAAACAAAATTGGTTTGATAAAATACTGACTTTTTTTCCAAATAAGCCCGCAAAGCCGCCAAAAAAACCTCAGTTGTCAAGTGATACGATTGCCGAGTTTCCCAGCCGCCTAAGTCATTGTTTATCAAGGCATTATAGTCTTTCGAGTTGGTCTCAAGGTTCAAATACTCTTGCCAATATTCGGTAGAGCTTCGCCCTGCCCATTCATTTTGGTCTTCAATAGATTTGAAAGTGCGATAAACCGGCTTCTCGAACAAGAATCTCAGCCCCAGTTCTTGTTCCAAATTTTGATAAAATGATTTCAAAAAAGGAAAAATATCGTCTGCCAGCCAAGTTTTAAGGAGGCGTTTGCCGGTAATGGGGTTACAAATGCCTGCCGCTACCCGCGACGAGCTTTGCGGATAAGGATTATCAACCACCAAAACCGTTTTTTTTTGTTGGATAAGGGTGTATGCCAATACCGAACCGGCGATACCCTGCCCAATAATCAAATAATCGACCTTCATATTCTCTAAATTAATATAAAATCTTGTTAGTCCGAAATGTTATCAGGTTTTTGTGATTTTTTAACAAATTTCAGGTTTGAATGAGTAATGCTTTTGCCAAGCATATTGATAATTTTAGCTAAGGAATGAATAGTGAATAATGTAAAATGAATAATTTTGTAATTGCCTGAAAATCAATATGTTACCAAAAAATATTGTGCGCATTATTTTTTTCTTATTCCTAAGAATCTCAAGAAAGGCTTAAATAAGGGTTTTGTTTATTAAAAAAATGATTTTCTTTGCCAATTAAATTATTACTTGCTGAATTTGATAAAAATAGCCAAAACAAAGTTTTTAAAGGCTGATTATCTATAAAAAAATAATTTTTAATCAAGAAATTTTAATCAAAGTGATGTTTCCAGCGATTTCTGAGGAGGTTCCGGCTGAATTTTTTAATGAGGAAGGAGAAATCATTTATCCTGATTCGGATGGCAAACGTATGGCTGATAATACCAAACAATTTGAATGGATTGTTTTGATTAAAGATAATCTTGAATCTATTTTCAAAAACCAAACTGATGTTTTTGTAGCTGGCGACCTACTTTGGTATCCAGTAGAAGGCAAACCGCAAATCAGGGTTGCCCCCGATGTAATGGTCGCTTTTGGTCGCCCCAAAGGACATCGTGGCTCTTATCAACAATGGAAAGAAGATAATATTCCGCCCCAAGTAGTATTTGAAATTCTCTCAATCAACAATACAGCTCAAGAAATGAACCGAAAATGGCGATTCTATCAGCGATTTGGGGTTGAAGAATATTATATTTATGACCCCGATGATAATGATTTGAATGTATGGACTCGACACGGCTCTTATCTGGTAGCTCAAATGACTGACCCTGAGTGGGTTAGCCCATTATTGCAAGTAAAATTTGTATTGCAAAAAGATACGCTAAGTATTTATGATCCCCAAGAGCAACCTTTTCTGACTTATGTGGAGCAGGTAAATGCTAAAGAACAAGCCGAAAAAGAGAAAGAACAAGCCGAAAAAGAAAAAGAAGCGGCAATACAAAGAGAGCAAAAAGCCGAAAAAGAAAAGGAACAAGCCGAAAAAGAAAAGGAACAAGCCGAAAAAGAAAAGGAACAAGCCGAAAAAGAAAAGGAACAAGCCGAAAAAGAAAAAGAAGAAGTAGTAAAACAATTGGAAGATGCTCGGCAGGAAGAGGCTTTGGCTTTGCAAGAAAAAGAAGCAGAAATTGCTCGTTTGAAAGCTTTGCTCCTACAAAGCGGCTTGACAGTAGAATAATTCCGGTTTTGAAGTTTTTTGTAATAAGTTATTATGATTTAACTATCTGATTATCAGCAAATTAAATCATTAATTTGATTCTGCGCTGTTGCTTGTGTCCTCATAAGCAACTGTTGCAAACAAATGCGCTAAATGTACGGAAGAATCAAAAAATCAGAGCTTTATTATTCATAAAGCCCTGATTTTCAATCAGTTATATAAATTTGATTATCCTAAATATGCAAAGCGCGGTTTTCGGTAGCAGCAAGGCAGGCTTCTTTCACGGCTTCCATATACGTAGGGTGGGCGTGGCTCATTCGGGCTACATCTTCGGCGGAGGCGCGGTATTCCATTGCCGTAACGCAGGCGGCAATCATATCGGCGGCGCGCGGTCCGATGATGTGAACGCCCAAGATTTCATCAGTCGTTTTATCCGCCAAGATTTTGACTAAGCCATCAATATCCATACTGGCGCGGGCGCGTCCGAGCGCGCGGAAAGGAAATGAACCCACTTTGTAAGCTGCACCTTTTTCTTTTAATTGTTCTTCGGTATAGCCCACACTCGCCACTTCGGGCCAAGTGTAAACCACGCCCGGAATCAATAAATAATTGATATGCGGTTTCTGCCCAGCCATATATTCTGCCACAAACACACCTTCTTCTTCGGCTTTGTGGGCAAGCATTGCGCCATCAATCACATCGCCAATGGCATAGATACCCGGCACTTTGGTTTCCAAATGTTCATTGACCGGAATTTTGCCCCTTACGGTTTCAATGCCAATATTTTCTAAGCCCAAACCATCGGTATAAGGTCGGCGACCAATGGCGACCAAGCAATATTCGGCTTCAAAAGTTTGGGTTTTGCCGGTTTTGTCTTCGGCAATTACTTCTACCGACTCGCCTTTGTTGATTACGGAAGTTACTTTATGACTGAAAAAGAACTTCATATCTAGTTTTCGCATTGCTTTTTGGAGTTCTTTACCCATTGTTTTGTCCATTGTGGGAATCATTGAGTCCAAAAACTCAATCATCGTAACCTGCGTACCCAAGCGTGCATACACCGAGCCAAGCTCTGAAGCTATCACCCCTGCGCCAATAATCACCATCGACTTGGGCAACTCGGTGAGTTCGAGGGCTTCGGTGGAGGAGATAATCCGTTTTTTGTCCACAGGTGCAAAAGGCAAATTGGTCGGTTTGGAACCGGTAGCAATGATAGTTTTTTGGGTGGTAATTTTTTGAGTTGAGCCGTCCGAAGCCGTAATTTTAATGGTATTGGCATTGACAAATGAGCCTAACCCCGTAAAAACCTGAATGTTATTTTTCTTCATCAAAAACGAAACTCCGTCACAAGTTTGTTTTACTACTTCGGCTTTGCGTTTAATCATCTGGGGCATATCTACTTGCAAATCAGCAAGTTGAATACCGTGCGTTTTAAAAGTGTGGGCAGCATTGTGATAATGCTCACTCGAGTCGAGCAAGGCTTTGGAAGGAATACAGCCCACATTGAGGCAAGTACCTCCCAAGGTATTGTATTTTTCAATAATGGCGGTTTTGAAGCCCAATTGCGCGCAACGAATAGCGGCTACATAACCGCCGGGTCCCGAACCGATTACAACAACATCGTAAGTCATTTTATTTTATTTTTAAATGATTTTAATTTTTGAGAGCTTAAACAAACGATAAGACACTGATAATCAATATCTTATGATTTTTTTAATAAATCTTCCTAAATCTTTAATTAATCTTAATGAAATTTATTTATTTACTTAATTTCTTGCTTGCCATCTACGCAATTGTAACTCGAGCTCTTCTGCAAAAATTTTAATTTCAGTACTTTGCTTTTGAATTTCTTTTCTGGCAATTTTTCTAATTAAATCTACATTTGAACGCCTAAGTCGTTCCGAAAAAGCAAAAAATTTATTTTTAATAATATTAGTTGGCTTATCCGTTGCGTTATCAAAAATCTGGTCTTGTTGCCTAATTTGACCTTCTAAGTCTTGCACAGATACCCCCAACTCTTGGGCATAAGTTGATAAATTATGCTTTAAAATACTCCAAGCCCATTCCTCTGGCACAATTCCGGGGAGGTACAAAGGTGTGAGGCTTTTCCCATATTCACTCCCTGTCTTTTTTAGTTGATTATCCAGCGATTTGGCATCGCCATCTAGTACAAAAATAAAATTATCCAATTGGTCAAATTTGGCTAATGCTACTATATGTTGAGCAAATTGATCTTTACCAGTATCTCTACCTACTTTTATATCATCAGAAGTAAGTCCCAATTTAGGATTCAATTCATCTAAAATACCGAGTAAGAATGCTTCCCCTATATCATCTTCGCAGAGGATACTTAATTTTTCTAGAGATTGTCCATAAAAAGCTTTCTGAAAAATATCCTTATAAGGAGGTTTTACAACTACATTATTTTCAGTTCTATCCAAAAACACTCTGGCTTCAATAGGTACACTTTCAAGTATTACTGGGCTGTGTGAAGTAACAATAATTTGAAGATTTTTTCGCAAAGCCAGTCTTTGAAGCTCGAGCATCATCTGTTGTTGCGTAAACGGATGCAATCCAGCTTCTACTTCATCTATTAGAATCAAAGCATTTTCTAACTCCGAAATATCTTTGGAAATTCTTAGAATAGCACGTTCGCCGGCTGACATATGAAACTCAGAATATTGAATAGAGTTATTTTCTCTGATTGCAAATAACAAGTCTTTGTCACCCTGCGACAGTATTTTTATTTCTTGGTATTTGATAGGCAAAATATACTGAGCTAAAACCAATAAATCAGAAGTGATGGTATGAGTATTTACTTCATTTTTGGCAATCTGTAAAACACTCCTTACTTCAGACGGGCTAGTGAGATTGGCTAAAGTGCGTAAATATAAATAACGGGTGGGTTGCTCTCCCCCACGTTCTCCCATAAAACTTCTGTTCCAGCTTTTTCCTTTAGCCCATTTCATTGATTTACGCTTACCTTGATTGGTATAATAAAACTCAAATGAAGTAGATTGTTCGGTATCGTTAGGAGTGTTTTCTTGAGCAGTTCTTAAATTGGGAAAAAGTGTAGTAGGTACATAATCCCGATTGCCGGAGTTGGGTACTTTGTACGCACAAGCACAAGCAAATAGTACCGTTGATTTTCCAGAGGCATTGGGTCCTGCAATAACTGTTACTGGAAATTCAAACCGTACACTCAAATCTTTAATTCCTCTTAAATTTTTAATATTTATTTCTTCTAGGAATTCCTTATAAGATAGTTTTTTGGCACGCAATTGATTCCAGATTTGCTCAAATACTTTATGCTTCATCAAGGTAAGGCATTATAATAAAAAATACTGATTTGGTAAGCTAATTTACAAATAAACTTTGGGCTAAACAAACTTAGTAATGTAATGGAGTAATAAATAATGTTATCCCATAAAAACCTGATTATCAATGGTTTATAATTTTAGTTGTTTTTATTTACAATTCCATTTGCAATTGGGGGTGTAGCAAATCATTAAATAGCTTGCGAGGCTTTTCGCTCAACATCGAGAAGTCCCAATCTACAGTTTTGAGGATTTCTACCAAGCAGTTGATTTTGCCGTCAAGCGGAAAATATTTGTTAATTACTACCACCTTTTGTTGATTGAGAACACAATAACCCGACTGAAAATTCCCTTTTTCATACCGCACCCAATAACCGGCTTCGGTAAATATTTGTTCTATTTCTTCCAAAAACTTAGGCGTATAACGCAGTTTTGCCATTGTTTTGATATTTTGTTTTTTTGGTTAATGCCCAATGAATATTATCTTTTTCCAGAAATCAGAGGAGAGTAAGCCCTAACAAGAGAATTTTATTTAGTCCTTTGCCCATTTTTAGGAAACTCTCGCTTTATTCTAAGCCTAAACTCATTTGCGTGGGCAGGCTAAACAGCCTGCGTTACAATTTTTCTGAAAAGGTGATAAACATCTTTTGGTTCTTCACCACTTTTCAGGAATTGCCTTTGGCAATCCCTCTCGCTTTGTCATTCTGAGCGAAGCGAAGAATCTGAAACTCTTGATAATCAACG
>JALONJ010000445.1 GCA_025455045.1 Microscillaceae bacterium
CCACGCAGGATGACGGCTTGGGGAGATTTTGGATTGTCTTTTTAAAACTTTAATTTTTTGTACTTTTTCAATATGTTTCAAAATATTCACGTTAATTTATCATAATTTTTGCAACATCACCAAGTTATCAATTATAAATTAAACCCAAAATGAAATCCCGGCTCTCCGAAGACAAATTTTGACCATTTATCGTCTAGTTGTTTAAATCCATCAGGCAATTTGGTGTGATAAGCTCGGTGGGTAATGGCAATTGAAGGTTGAATAAAAAATCTGTCCTTAAAAAGTTTGATGTGATAACCAACCCGATAAGTATTGAAAATCTGAAAGCCATTATCAATCTTCTTGCCGTCATCATTCACAAATTTTTGTAAACTAGGCATTACATTCAATTCGGCATATAAGCCTTTCCACAAAAATCGTTGGTAAGCCACTGACAAGCCAAACTCACGAACATACCCCGGGAATTTTTCTTCCGGTTTTCCGTAGGCTTTGTTTAAAAATGGGTGAATTCCATTCGGCCAAGCATATTTCCAAGTTTTTGGTTCTAAGGTAATCACATCTTTTCCGGTAATCCGATAACCTACATTGAGTTGAACGAAGTCGGGTGGGTTTGTAGTAGCCAAATTACCCAATAAAAAAATAGTACTCCCCACGAACCACCGCTTGTATGTACTGTCTTGTTTGTAATATTGGGCTTTAACTTGTAAACTGCCGACCATCATTAAGGTCAAAGCGAGCATTAAAATTTTCTTTTGCATATCTTTAATTTTAAGTTATATGATATGGCAAAAGTAGATTGGTGAGCTTCAATAAATCGTTCACTTAAGTTAAGAAATGATTTTACGTTTTACTTTTTTCCAAAATTCTGGCTCTTAATCTGCCTATTGATGAATGATTTTATATATACCCAAAATTAAGTTGTTGCTTTTAAAAGCAATATAACCGCCTGTTTATCAGGTATTTATGGGGTTTTATTTACAAAAGCATAGCTCAAAAATAAACCATTTAACCACAAAGAACACTAAGAAAATACCCACAAAGTCCACTAAGACCTTTGTGTTTCTTTGTGAATACATCTGTGAACTTTGTGGTAAACTGGATGGTTTGTAGCTATAAGCAACTGATAAACAGGCACTTATAGCAAAGATGGAAGGTAAAGATTATTTTAAGTTTTTTCACCAATTGCTTTTTTAAAATTATGATGATTTTTTTTGTAGCGGTGGGTTTGCAAACCCACCACTACGGAAAAATCACAATGTCTGAGGATAAAACTTGTTAATTGGCTTTGTGAAGAGGTTTAAATTGTTGGTAAGATTACTAAAAATTAAACCCAAAATCAAACCCGGGTTGAATAAAGTAGCTGTTCCATTTTTTTTCTACCGCTTTAAAAGATTCCGGCACATTAGTTCTTATGGGCCAAGTACTAATTCCAATAGCGGGTTCAAAAAAGAAGCGGTTTTTAAAAAACTTAAACTGGTAACCCAAATAGAAGTCCAGATATAAGGTGTAGCCATTGCCAATCTTTTTTTTATCCTCATCGAGATATTTTTCAAAAGCATTCAATGCTTGAACAGATGTATAAGCTCCCTTCCACCAAAAACGCTGGTATCCTAATGTAGGGGCAAGTATGCGGGCGTGTCCTGGATAGTTTTCACCCGGGGCATCAAATGATGATGAACTAAAAGGAATACCTAGAGGCCAAGCATAAATAGACCTTTTAAATCTAAAAGAAACAACATCTTTGGGGGTAATCCTATAGCCAACATTCAATTGGATATACTCTGGATTATTTGTTTTATCAAGATTACCCAATAAATATAGCGTGCTACCAACGAACCACCGCTTGTATGTACTGTCTTTTTTGCCATTTTGTGCATTCATCTGTAAACTGCTTGTTAAAACTAAAACAAGTACAATCCATAAAATTTTCTTTTGCATATCTTTAATTTTAAGTTATATGATATGGCAAAAGTAGATTGGCAATAGACTTAAAATCGTTCACTTAAGTTAAGAAATGATTTTACGTTTTACTTTTTTCCAAAATTCTGGCTCTTAATCTGCTCAATGATTGAGGTTTGATGCCTAAATAACTTGCTAACTGGTATTGTGGTACTCGTTGAATAAGGTCTGGTCTTTTTTGTAGTAAGTTTAAGTACCTTTGTTCGGGCGAAGAAGTTTTAAACTCGTCAAAATTGATTCGTTCTTTGGCTAACAATTCTTCCGACAATATTCTACACATTATTTCAAACTTTGGAAATTTGCTGTTTACTTCTACTTCCATATCCGTATTTGAAACCGTAAGTATAGTATCTTCTACACAACTGATGTAATATTCGGACGGAGTTTTGTTGGTTACGCAAGGGGGAGTCAAACCTTCCATTTCGGTGTAGAAAGCCGTAGTTTTTTCTTCCCCATCGAGAATGTAATATGCCCGAATACAGCCTTTTAGTACAAAATAGCTGTTTTTTGTTTTTTGTCCGGCTTTTAATAGTATGCTACCTTTTTTTTCGGAACGAAATATGTCCAGAGAAATGAGTGTGTTCTTTTCATCTTCAGTCAAAGAAATGTATTTTGAAATGAAGTCAAATAATAAGTCTTGCATAATTTTTCGGTTGTTATATGATGGTTGCACTTGCCACCAACGGCGTTTTAATAAGTTAGGAAGGAGGTTTGTGTTACCATAAATGCAAAGGTTTTTTGATGTTTTAAACATTACACTCCACAGTTCAATAAGCAAATTAAATAAACAATTGGCTGATTATCAAATAGTTATGAAAGATAAATTTGAACGCTATTGAGTATATTTCAAGATTGAATTTAGGTTTGAATTTTCTTTAAATAATGTAAGTAATGAGTTAGTTATAAGATGTGCTGATGTGCTGATGTGCTAATGTGCTAATGTGCTAATGTAATACATTGATTATCAATTAATTAATAAATTCAATTGTTTACTTTATTCCTAAACTCATTTAGGAATTATTATAAAATAAAGTAACATTTTTAAAAATATAACTCATTGAAAATCAATTAGTTATTTAATTCCTAATTCCCAATTGTTCATTCCTAATTCCTTACACGGACAGGCGAGACAGCCTACGTTACAATTTTCCTGAAAAGTGTGTATATTCATAACTCGGAGCTATTGTAATTTAATTCATTATTTACGAGTGCATTTCAAATTTACGCGTTTCTATTGCCTCACCCTAACCCTCTCCGAAGGAGAGGATATAAGGTGGTAAATTTGAAATGCAACCTTATTCATCAGCCATTTATGAAAATGTTTACATCAAATCCACAAAAAAATCATTGAATCAAACCTATGCCCCTGATTGATAGCCTATTGGCTAAAATTGATGCCCCCGATTTATTGGATATTTTGGTACATCGACTTTCAATGTCTGAACTCAACTCCTTATTTTTGGAAGTATATCGGCAAAAAACCCAACAAATCAGTCCGCCGCAGTTGTTGCAAAATTATATGCAAAATCGCTTTGTTGCGCCCAGCCCTTTGTCGCCTTTAGACTTGGGGCAATTTGAAGCCAAAGCCTTACAACTTGCTGATTTACAAGATTTTACCCCAATAGAACTCTCACCTCTCAGTCCATTGGGGGCTTGTTCGGTGGTGGCATCAGCCGACCAAAACAAGGTAGTTTCGGCATTGCGCGGCACCGAAGTTACCGCCGATGCCACCAACCTGTTGGCTCTTGAGTGTGCCAAAGTACGCAAGTCGCAAGGCTACCCCAGCCAAAGCCTACACTATGCCACTGTCCATAGGCACGTGCGCAGTCAGGTATTTAATTTTAAAGGTTTTAGTTCCCATTTCAAGATTTTGGGTTTGGTAAGTGCCGGACGCGATACCGGCAGTTTTGAATTTGAAAAACAAAGTATGGCTCGGCATTTGACATTTTATCACACCTATTTTAGCCAAATTTTGGGGATTGATAGCGTCAAAATTCATTTAAAATTTTTGAATACCGACACTGAAGTCAATCGATTGGCAAATTCGGTTGATGAATTTTTAAGGGAAAAAATACCAAATATTTTGATTGAAACCTCCCAAAATCCGCAAGTCGGTCAAAATTATTATCAACAATTGCAATTCAAATTTGTACTTGAGTGGCAAGGGCAGGTTTATGAAATTGCCGATGGAGGCTTGGTAGATTGGACACAAAAACTGACTCAAAATCGCAAGGAGCGTTTTTTAATCAGTGGCTTGGGCATAGAGCTATTGTTCAAATTGATTCATCAATTGCTATGACAATACTCCGTTGAGATTTCGTAACAGGTTGATAATCAAGTATCAATAAAATTGTAACCCAGTCTTTAGGCTATGGGAGGCACAGCCTAAAGGCTATGTTACATTCTTATTTGTCAAAAGTCAAAGATTATCAAAATTTTACAAAATTTTAAATTATGGTTCTATTGTTAATTTGGTAATCGAATCCAAACCCTAAGGGTTTTCAAAACCCTTAGGGTTTAAATAAACTTGAAAAAATACAAGGTTTTCCCCAATTTCACAATAGCCCAATTTCACAATAGAACCTAAATTATTCTATAACTGCTTGATTATCAAGTGGTTATTTCTTGATTCAGAACCCGAAACCAGAAACCCGAAACCAGAAACCAGAAACCAGAAACCAGAAACCAGAAACCCCACCAAACTATTGATTATAAGGAATGATTAAAAAATAAAGCAAACAATAGTAATTTTTATAAGTAACTGATAATCAATTATTTACAAAATAATTCCATAAAAGCTTTTAAATTAGACCAAAAATAACTAAGTTCGTATTACACAAATGGTTTAACTAATATGCAGAAAAGTTTAGGTCTTTTTTTGATTCTTCTCAGTTTCTACAGCGGATATGCCCAACAAATAAGCGACTTGCGGGCTGAATTGGATAAGCTCAATCGGCAAATCATAATTACCTATAACTTAAACACTACCGACAATAAATCGGATAAGTTTGAGGTTCAGCTTTATCTTTCGATGAATGGCGGGCAAAGTTTTGAAAAAGAACCCCTTATTTATGTTACGGGCAATGTAGGCAAAGGGGTAAGTCCGGGCAATGACCGCAAAATTCAATGGCGGTATTTGACCGAAAACCCCAGCTTTACCGGCAAAAATATAGTTTTTAAGGTGATTGCCAAGCTAGATGTCGATGCGTATGAAAAACGCCTCGCGCAGCTAGGCGGAGCTGATAAGGCATTTAATTCTTTGTTGTTTCCGGGCTGGGGCGATGCCAAAGTCCGCGAAGGCAAAAATTATTGGCTGGTTGGCGTAGTAAGTTATAGTTTGGTAGGTACAGGCTTGTATTTGCATTTTAAAGCCAAAAGTAATTACGACAGTTTTCAAAACTCGAGCAATATTCCCCAAGCCGATGTGTATTTCAAAAACTCAAAAGACCAAAATCGTCTTTCGCGGGTGCTTTTGGGGGCAGGCGCAGGTATTTGGTTGGTTGATGTAGTGTCGGTGTGGCTCAAAGGCAAAAAAAATACCCGCGAACTAAATGAATTGCGACAGGCGCGCAAAAATCGGACTTCTTGGCACTTTGATTGGCAAGCCACTCCGCAGTCGGCTTTTGCTTCTTTGCGCTTAAAATTTTAGTTTTTTTTCAATATATTTTTTTATTTTCCATTCTTCTTTTGTGAACGGCTATAATACTGCTATACCTATGATTTTCACGCAAAGACACTAAGGCGCAAAATGCTGACCGTGTCCGCCTTTGGTGGATAATTAATGGTTTACAATTTTTATTTTAAAATTTGTATAGCGGTATGAAAGGTTATTATTTCTTTGATATAACTATTTGATAATCAATAGATTACATAAAAAAATGAAAACTAAAATCTGGATTTACAGCAGTTTTTTGCTGATTTTGGGGGCTTGCTTTGACCCCGAAATCAAGACCATTGTGTTTACAGGAGTAGTCCAAAGCAGTACCATTACCGAAATATCTGCCGAAATTGAAGGCACTATCATCAGCCTGACCGGTAATATCAGCGAACACGGGCATTGCTGGCTCGAGGATTCTACCAAAACCCCCACCATTGAAAACAACCGCACCCGCCTCGGCGAGCGCAACAATCGGGGTGGTTTTCAGAGTTTGATGTTTGGCTTGGCTCCCAATACGGGTTATGCCGTGTGTGGCTACGCAGTGGTAGATGGCGAAGTAGTATATGGCAAAAAAGTGAGTTTTAAAACCATTGGCGAAAGCAAACCCTTGCTCACCACTACCCAAATCAGAGATATAAGCCGCACTTCGGCGGTAGCAGTCGGCAGGCTCAACAATGTGCAACAGGGCAATGCTACCCAACACGGGCATTGTTGGTTGGTGGCTGATGTGTTTAATCAAGTACAACCTACCGTAACGGTAGCCGGTACACCCCGTACCACGTTGGGCGAGCGTAGTATCACGGGTGATTTTGCCAGCAATGTGAGTGGACTCAGCCCCAATACAACTTATCGTATTCGCACCTATGCCATCATCAATGGCAAAGCCGAATATGGCAATACCATTAGTTTTACGACTTCTCAATGATTTTGATAAAATCAAATAGAATTTATAAGTAATTGATAATCAATTGATTATGATTTTTTCAAAAAATACTAACAAACTACTCCCTTGCAAAATGAAAACATACCTACTCATAGGCTTCGTAATTGCTGGCTGGTTGCCTTGCCTTGTTTGGGGGCAAATCCGCGATGATGCTTTTCAGCCCAACATCACTTCGCCCGGCATTATCACCAATCTCAAACTCCAACCCGATGGCAAATTAATCGCCGTAGGGCGTTTTTTGAGTATCAATGGCGCACTCGCCAACAACATTGCCCGCTTTAATACAGATGGTAGTTTGGATACCGATTTTATGACTCGCGTTGGCAACGGAGCGAATGCGAGTATTCGAACTATTGATATTCAACAAGATGGCAAAATATTGTTGGGGGGTGATTTTGCTTTTTTCAATAATGTAGTGGTCAATCGGGTCGTACGCTTGTTGCCTAATGGCGATATGGACCTTGATTTTACCAACAAAATTGGGTTGGCGGCTAATTTTCCGGTCAATGCTATTGTGGTTCAGCCCAATCAGGATATTTTGATTGCCGGTCGTTTCAATACCTTCAATGGCATAAATGTCAATTTGATAGTTCGGCTCAAACCCGACGGAAGTATAGATAATGAGTTTTTGGATAATACAATGAATGGAATTCGGGCTAATCAACAAGTGTATGCGATACTGATAGTCGACAATAAAATAATTATCGGCGGGGCGTTTACCCGATTCATCAAAGAAAATGTGCGTCGTATCACTTGCCTCAATATGAATGGCACTATCAACGAAGATTTTAATACTAAATTGGGGGCAGGCTGTACCGATAATGTATTCACCTTGACTTATCAACCCCAAAACAATATGATTTTGGTAGGCGGTTTGTTTACTCGTTTCAACAATCGCAATGCCAATCGCTCGTTTCGTTTGTTGATAGACGGAAGCCGCGACAATGCCTTCACTCCGCCCAATGCCGCCGTAATTCAGACAATAGCCATCACTACTGACAATAAAATTTTGTATGGTGGAGTCATTGGCAGCCAAAGCACCCTGTTTGCCAAGCAAATCGCTTACCTGAACAATGACGGAACCTTGCCAAGCGAGTTTAATACCAACTTAGGCACGGGAGCTGACGACCGCGTCAATTCTATCATCACCGACAATAACAATAATATTTGGGTGGGTGGTGATTTTGAAAATTTCAATGGTAATATATTGAGTGTAGTCAAACTCAAGCCAGACGGCACTTTGGATAATGCCTATCCCAAGAATGTATTTTTGCGCAGAATGGCAGTTTTTAGTTTGGTAGAGCAAAACAATCAAATGGTAATTGCCGGAGAAGTGGGCAGAGTAGGTGGCAAGCCGGTCAATCGCTTGTTTCGCCTCAACAAAGACGGCACTTTGGACGAAAGTTTTGTCAATAATATTGGTAGTGGAACGAATGACAATATTACCAAACTATTGGTTTTGCAAAATGGCGATATTTTGGTTATTGGGGAGTTTGATTTATACAAAGGGCAAGCCGTACCACGCCTGTTTTGTTTAAATGCAGATGGTACACTCAATACGACATTTATGAGCAATTTTGGGATAAACCACCAAATTCAGAGCTTACAAGCTATTGCCCAGCAAGTAGATGGCAAAATTTTATTGGGCGGTTTAATCATTTTTAATAATAATTTGGCTTATCAAGACATTGTGCGTTTAAACCCCAATGGTACTTTAGATGCTTCTTTTGCGCTTGCTCCCAATGCAGGCTCGGGTGGTTCAGACGGCTTCAACGGCGAAGTTCGGAGTATTAATCTTTTGAGTGATGGCGGTATCATTGTAGGTGGCGAATTTACCGATTTTAATGGCACACCCGCCAATCGCATCATCCGCCTTACTTCTAATGCCCAAGTAGCCTCTAATTTTATCACCTTGGGCGCAGATAATTTTGTTGTACAGGCATTGGTGCAAGAGAATGATAAGATATTGCTGGGTGGTACTTTCAATTCTTTCAATGGGGTAGAGAAATTTCGTTTGGCGCGAATTACCAGTGTAGGAGCTTTGGACAATAATTTTCAATTTGCCCTTACCCCCAATACCATTGATGGCATCAACAATTTGAATTTACAAACCATTGGGGGCGAACAAAAGATATTAATTGCCGGAGCGTTTACGGCTTTGTCCGGCTCGAGTCGTTATTTGGTGCGTTTGAACGAAAACGGCACGCCCGATGAGTCGTTCAACATTGCCGGAGCCGTCAATTTAGATGCTTTGGTACTAGCTTTTGTGATGAAAGATAATAGCATCATCGTGGCGGGCGATTTTCCCGGTTCAATCATTCGCTTGCTTACGCCTCCTGCCCCAAGCACCCCAAGCAACCTGAGAGTCAGCACCTTATTTGGTGATAAAATTGACTTGACTTGGACTTCGGAAAACGAAAATACTTTTTATCAAATTCAAAGGTCAAACTCCGCCAATACCGGCTTTGTAACTATTTTCACTACCGAACCCGGGCAAAAACAATACACTGACGAAGACATCACCATCAACCGACAATACTTTTATCGAGTGCGGGCTATCAGTGTGGGCAATGCTTCGGTATATAGCAATGTAGTCGGCATCATTGTTTCGCCTTTGATTACGGGCGATAACTCGACAATCCTTGCCCAAAAACTAAAAGTTTTCCCCAACCCCAGTTCGGAGGAATTGAACTTGGATTTCTCGGAAATTTCCCCTAACTTTACTCAAGATTTAACGTTTGAAATATATACACCAAGTGGGCAACTGTGGCAAAAAATTGCCAATGCCAAAACACTTACCACCAAAGTAAAGTTTAACTTGTCGAAACTTCCCACCGGAGTTTATTTTTTGAAAATCAATCACCCCACTCAAGTCATTATCAAAAAAATTATCAAAAACTAAGGCTCTTTACCACTTTTTAGGAATGAGAATTTTTTTTCTGAAATTTATCAATTTCAGTGATTCTGAGCGAAGCGAAGAATCTGAAACTCTTGATAATC
>JALONJ010000446.1 GCA_025455045.1 Microscillaceae bacterium
ATTTATAGTATTAACTAATTGATTATCAATATTTTATATATTTTTGCAAAAATTATTTAAAATATTTATTATATTAAAATAATACAATTTTATTTTAAAAATAATTTATAATTTATCGAAAAAATATATTTTTTACATTATAATTATTTGATTATCAATTAGTTATAAAAATATTCACGTTACATTAGCACATCAGCACATCTTATCATTAACTCATTACTTAACTCCTAATTCCATATTTATTTTTGTCTAGAACTTGAAGCAAAAATAGTAATTATTATTTTGAACACTATGCCTAAATATCAAAGGTGCTAATTTAGATTAAATTTATCTAATTATTTATCAAAATTATTAATTTAACTCATTGATAATCAAGTGGTTATAATTTTAGATAAAAAATAATCATTTTTTTTAAATTCCTTGGGTTACTTATGGACAAAGTTGGTATAAAAGTCAAATTTTCACTAAAAACCTTTTTTAAAAAACTTAAAAAACAATTAAAAAAATGAAAAAAATCGTGATTATTGGCTTATTCGCGCTAGGCGCAATCGGCGGACTTACTTACTGCACTTTTGGCGGGGGCAACAACCCTACAACCGAACAAACCGACAAAGACCCTGAAAAAGATGCCAAACCAACTGACGAGGGCAACAAAACCCAAGCCGATTCTACCCAAAAAGATTCGGCTGAAGTAAAAGCCGACGACAAAAAAGTTGCAGCCGACAAAAAAGAAGTTGAAAAACCAACCGACAGTAAAGACGAGAAAAAAGTCGAGAAAAAATAAGCTCTAAAACTCAAAAAGCCATTTGCAAGCAAATGGCTTTTTGATTATAATTATCTGATAATCAAGCTATTGCAAAACAATTTTCCAAATATAAGTTCTGCCGCTTTGTTCTATTTTGAGAAAGTACATTCCTTTGGCAAAGTTGCTCAAATCAATTTTTTCGTCCAACGGCGCATTTGTCAATTTTTCGGTCAGCCACATCGCCCTGCCTTGCAAATTGATTAAACTTATTTTGCCGGATGCCGACACAAAATTATCAGATTGGAGGTTCAAAATACCATTGGTCGGATTGGGGAAGATTTTGATACCGGCTGCCAAAGGATTTTCAAGGGGAGTACAATTGTCAATCAATACATTTACCACTTGATTGTTGGCGTAGCGATTCTCGACATTGGCACAAATTGAGCCATTGTCTATCTCATTGAGAATGGGCTGAAGTGTAGTTTTGCCGGTCAAATAAGCACTCAGGCTATTGGGTGTATTGTTTTGACTGTAAGATATGCCCCAAACCAAATAATTTGCCGAAGGCAAGGCTTCAAAATTAAATTTGCCGCTTGTATTGCTAGTGATGATTTCGTAAGGGGCTTCGGCTTTGGTAAGAATCATTGCCGACTCAAAATTAGTCCCCGGATTGATTTTGGTCAAACCATTATACACTTGCGAAAAATTGTTGAGTGAAATCAAACGACAAATAATAATCGGTGGGGCTTGGTCTTGCGGAGTGAGAATATAACCGCCATTGGCACGGCAATCGGGGGCTGTAACCGCCAACGAAGCCTGAGCGCAAATATTACCGCTTACACCGGTAGCCGTTACACAAGGTTGATTATTGATGACAATTTCGCTACCCTCGAACAAATGTAAGTCATCGATATACCAGCCAGTTCCTTGCACTCCATTATCCGTCAAAAATCTAAAGCGAATCCGAATGTTTTTACCATTAAAACTGCTTAAGTTGATGGCTACTCGTTGATAGCCGTTGAGTCTGCCCGAAAATGCTTGTCGACCGGCGAGTATATTGCCGGTTGCGGCATCCATTGTAGTATTGTAGCCATTGCTCACAATTCGACTGCCCAAATCGATCCAAGTTGAGCCATTATTTTCCGATACTTCAATGATGCCGCCGTCATATCCGGCTTCGGTATCAAAATAATGAAAGAAACTCAAAAAAGTCGTATTTTTTGCGCTAATGGGTTGATTTAAAGTAAGTATCTGTTCCGATGGCGCGGCTATGTTTTCTACAAACCAAGCTTTTTGTCCACTATTGGGGCTTTGATTATCAATCTCCCAAAGATTGTTGCCCATTGCTGAACTGGGGCTAAAGGTATTTGTATTCCCTTCAAAATCATCGGCAATGAGGGTATTGGGAAACAAATTACGATTGACTTTGGCTTTGAAAGTATAGGTTTTTTCGGTTTGAGCCGCTAAGGTAATTGCCGGAAAGACCAACTCATTGCCTGCCAAACTGCCGCCATTATCGGCTGAGGCATTGACATAAGTAAGACCTAGAGGAATAGGATTTCTTACAACAATATTTTGCAGACTTTTACTGTCATCATTTCTTACTTTGATATTGACTGTTACTTCACTACCGGCTTTTGCCAATACCTGATTGATAGAAGTTTGAACATTGAGAGCCGGAGGCAAGTCAAAATTGGCTACTCCATCCGTCCGACTGCTTGATGAACCTTGCGAAGCCGTATAGCCCAAACCTCTTTGCGCAAAAGCCTCCCAAATAATATCTTGATTAGCTCCGTTGTTGTTCAATCGGTCAGCCAGCAAAATGGCATCACGCCCATCGATGAAGCCCGGATTGCAAGGCTGGAGTTTGAGGGCATCTATTACCAATTGCAGGGCTTTGTTGTTACCACCTGAGCCTTGGTATATATTGCTATCATAACCATAGCGGTCAATAAATTTCCAAGTCATATCCCACAGCATCGTACACCAGATAAAACCTACGCCGTGCGGAACCGAAATATTGGTATTGTTGAGATTGGAATACGTAAAATTATTTACACTGCGATTGGTTGTATAAGGCGCAGGGCGAATTCCTCGACCATTTGTAGGCTCATCAACCGAATATGTACCAATCCCGCGCACAGTGGCACTTACATCGCCGGCTTTCATTGTGAGGATGAGGGAAAAATAATCGCTCCAGCCCTCCCCCATTTGTTCTTCTCCACCTAAGCAATTAGAATTAGCCGGTCCGCCGGTCAAGCGAGTCGAGATGCCGTGTCCGTATTCGTGGGTAATAATGCCGTTGTCAAAGCTACTGTCGTTGAAATCGCCGACTCCATCCAAATTTTGAGCTATACTTACATTTACGGTAATGTTTGCGTTGAGGGCATTTTTAATGTTTTGCCCTAGCTCTTGACTAATCATCAAGCTAGGAATGGTAATACTGGCATCAGTTCCTCCCAAGGGGGCCGGGCTTCCAGCTACATTATTGATAATCAAAACGGCAATTGCTCCAGCATCTTGGGCATTTTTTACTTTGACTACAAAATTGCAAGAGCCTCGGTCTATCACCGCTATTAAACCGGTCATACTCCCAACCGGCAGGGCTTGGCAAGCCAAAGTTGGGTTGTTAGAATTGTCATTTGCCAATACCAAACTACCACTCACATTTACATTAGCTATGTTGGGGCCAAAACTCGCCGAACCGGTAGGATACGCTCCAGCTAAACTCTGAGGCACATTGATAGTCAAACTTCTTGGATTTCCCCACAAAAACATTTGCATTCTTGAGGCTTGTCCATCGGGTGGGGTAGCAAAGTTAGCATTGTTCAAACCACTTCCATCTTGGGATTCGGCTCTTACGGCATCATTAGCCGAGCCGCCCCGATTATAATTGTTGGTTTGAAAATTGCCCGAAACTTCATCAAACCCATAATGATAAAAAATATCGTGATTCAAATTGTTCCAATAAAATAAATTGGTAGTGGCAGCACTCAAAAAATCATTGCGACTACCGTTTAAGTTTAAGGTATTGTCAAAAATCAAATTACTTCCTCCCTCGGGGCTTGCGCCCGGCTGATTATCGCGGTCGCGGTCTTCATAGGCATACACATTGTTGCCCCGCGTAATGGTAAATTCGACTCCGGCTTGCCCATTGGTGTCGTGCCAACCAAATGGCGAGGCTAGAGCATCTGCCGGATTGCTGACCAAATCACGGTTGCCGTGACTGGGGCTTTCAATCGGATACGGAAACACACGATATTGCCCGCCCGACTGCACTCGAGACTTGTGATAATAGGCAAATTGATTTAATTTCGCTTTATTTTCCCCGTTTGTATTTTGATGAGTATGCGGTATATCAAATCGGCATTTGGTTACCCAGTTATTTTGCTCCAATATTTCGCCGGTAGCCGCGTTGATGCGCACACTCCACCAATTTTCTTGGTTGGTTTCATAAATGGATATATCCCAAGCCAAAGTAAGTTGATTTTTGGTGGTGTTTACCCACACTTGTTTGGCAGGAATAGGCTCTAGCGATATACCGGCTCGGCTGTAGGTAGTTGTTGGTGAGCCTTGTTTTGCTTTTTTTTCTTGCGCTTCGTTTTCAATCACCAAAGGCTCACTCATCGTCAGATTCAAATGTTGGGCAGTCATTCGAATAGCTTTTTCGGCAGAAACGGTCGTTGATTTAGAAGTCTGAGTTTGTACTGAAGTCAGGATTTTGCCGGTTTCGTGAATCACTTTACCATTTTTGATGGTTAAATTGAGATTGACATTGCTGATTTCAAGTCCTTGATAAGTTTGTCGCAAATACAAGTGAGTTACTTGATTGTGTTTAGTCAATACTTCATCACTCACAATCCAATCCAATCCCGAGCTATTTTGCCAACTTGGGTACTTAGTTTGTAGGTATTGGCGAGCAATTTCAAAGTTATTTTGGGATAAACCTATTTGAGCTATAAACGAAAAGACAAAAAGAAGGGCAAGCAATCTGTTGATATGTATCATTGAAAAGGGCGGTTTATTTATTTTGAATTCCTAAACGTTTCTTGAGTAGTAAGAAAATCTATTTGTTACCAAATTTGTTTACCAAAGTGGGGCTGTATGCGTATTTTTTTGGGAAAACTCGGCAAAGTTAGACATTTTGTCTATATTTTTATAAGAACCGTCTAACTAATGTTTCGTGATTTTTTAAGAAAAATCTTTTTTGAATTTTTATAATCAATTGATAATCAAATGGTTAGGTTTGTTCTCGAATAATCAAAACCCTAGTTTAACGTGAATATTTTAGTAACTATTTGATAATGAGCTAATTATGATGTAAAAATACGCTTTTTTTGACAAATCATCAATTATTTTAAAAATAAA
>JALONJ010000050.1 GCA_025455045.1 Microscillaceae bacterium
AATGCTGATTATCAATTGCTTATACTTTTTGTTATTTTTATAAATGTAAAAGTTAAAATATCAAACTTTTGTTCAGTTATTTTACAGTGGGAATTGCTGGTGAATGATACGCTTTTTATATAATTATCTGATTGTTAGATAGTTATATAATTGCAAAATCATTGAAAAACCTCGCCTAGCTCAATGGAAATATTGAGGGCATTGTCTTGCAAAGTTTCTTTGCCTTTATAAATCTCATAATCTTCGCGGTTGCTAAATACATAGATATTTTTGACTACGGGAATCACCAGCCAACAAGATTTTACCCCTACTTCAAAATAACGCCCGGCTTTGGTTTTCAATTCATTAAAACTTTGGGTAGGCGATAATATCTCAATGACCCCCAAAGGGGGCGTTTTGAGTTCAATTTCATCTTCGTTATAATCAATATCAGTTTTTGGATAAATGGCTAAATCGGGAACAGAATCCCAGCCATTGAGCGATAGGCTCAATTCGGAGAAGAAGCTATATTGGTGGGCATAATTATTTTCCAATTGAACGGCAAGTTTCAATTGGGTTAGGGAGTGTAATTTAGAGGGCAAAGGTTTTCCGCGTTCTATTTCGTAGTCGGATATAATCGTGGTCTTTTGCATACCAGGCTTATTTTTGATTAAATTTATGGTTTTTGTATTATTTATGCAAATAATCAAATACAGTCAGTTATTCAAATGATTTAACTAATTGATAATCAATTAGCTATACAAATAAAATAACCAAAGTGTGCCAATGATTCCTCACTCATTGCACACTTTTGTAACTTATTGATTATAAGGTATTTACGGAATTATGCACTATACACTAATCATTCATTACTAATTCGCCTCACTCCGCCTTTCTACAATTCTTACTGTTCCTGAATTGGCGTAGGAGTAATATTCACCATTATACATCGCATCGGCACTTACGGGTCCCATAGTAAAAGTGCCGATACTTACGGCGCGGGTGAGGTAATAGAAGTTTTTGATTTTGCCATTTGCCGAAGTAAAGAAATTAATTCTATCATCGCGCACATCAAAGTACTCCGGCTCGTCGGTGGTGCGTATCCAATTGATAGTTTTGGTCGGTGTGAGGCGCGGATTCTCGATTTCTAATCCGGCAGGCAACATATCGGTAAGCACTACATTAGCTACTTCGCTAATAACAAAGGGATTGGCACTAATTGATACTTTTACAATTACTAAGTCATTTTGTCGGAAAGTATTATTTTTAATCACATTGCCATTCTGGTCATAGAAGGTCTTACGAACTGTTAGGTTATTGTCGCCTTCTTTCACTTTACCACTGGCACTTAAGCCTTCGGTTTGCCAATAATAATACAAAGTCCCTTGTCCTTGCGCTTTTACATTCAAGTTTTTGCCCAGTAAATTATTGGTCAATATCAAAGTAGTGTTGCCGTCATAGTTGGCGAATGGAGCATTATTGACCAATACTTCGCCGGTAGCATTGTTGTTGCTACTTTTCTTGGCGAGTTTGCCCAAAGCCATCAAAGCAAAAGCGTTTTCTTGAGTATTGAGGTATTTGGCAGTGCGGATTTGCTCGGCAAGGTGGCGCGCCATACTCGGAATTTGTACATTGGCTTCGTCGGCTTCCAGCAAAGCATTCAAAGACAGAGCTTCATCACGAATATAGGAATAAAAACTACCACTCAGGGCATTTTCGGAGGCTTCACCGTTGAATGATTTGGGTAATAATTCTTGATAAGCCGCTTTATCGCCTTGCAACAAATAGGCAATTGCCAACAAATACCGGCTATCCAAAGCCAAAAGTTTCGGATTTTCTTTAAAATAATTCATTCCCGAAATATCGGCACGTTTGCCCAAGGCTAATACATACAAGCTATACACCGCTTCTTTGGGGGCAATGGATTTTTTGCGGCGTTTGCCTGCTTCGTCAAAATAATAATAATCTTCGGTATTGCGGCGTTCGGAGTTATTTTGCAAATAATCTAACATTTGATTCAAAACTCCTTGATTGACCAAATAACCGGCTTTTTGGGCTTCCAGCATAAAATGCGTGGCGTAGGCTGTACCAAACCAACTGGTATTGTAAGTACCTTGCCAATAACTCAAGCCACCCGAATAGTTTTGCATTGCTTGGAGCTTCATAATTCCCTCTTGAATATTCTCGCGGATTTCGGCATCTAAAAGGTTGATATTCTGCTTGTTAGGCGAAATTACTCGCATCAAATCCTGCACATACAATTGTGGAAATACTGAGCTGGTAACTTGCTCTACACAGCCATAAGGATATTGCACCAAATATTCCAAATTGTTACTAAACTGTACCAAAGGCGATTTGCTCACCACCAATTTGGCTTTGGCGGTTGCCGGATAAAGGTCATTGGGCAAAGTAAGGGTCTGATTCATTCCGCCCTCGATGCTTCCACTACCAAAAGCCTTGACCAAACCCACCGTTGGGCGAATATTAATATCTAATTCTTCGCCAAAAGTGCGCCCCAACGCAATTACTTTTACATTTACTTTGGCACTATCTATTACTTCTCTGGCGCGTACTTCAAATTTTACTTGGGCTTCATGATTGGGTTTTATATCAATGGCTTGCGTACCATTGCCCACAACTATCAGATTATCAGTCGTTTGCAACAAAATTTGGGCATTGGCGGCATTGGCAGTTGTATTGGTGATAGTTACAGGAATCGTAACTTGGTCGCCCGGACTCAAGAAGCGGGGCAAACCACTACTCACCACAATTGGGTCGGCTACGGTCATATTTTTTTGTGCCGAGCCAAACCTTCCATCTTTGTAAGCGATAGCCATAATTCGCAAACTGCCCGAAAACTGCGGAATATCAATGGTATGATTCACTTCACCCATTGCATTGGTCTTAAGTACTCCACTCCAAAAACGAACTAATTTGATTCGATTATTGACCATTGGGTTGGCGCGAGCATCCATTCCCCCGCCATCACCCCCGACTAGACTTTGATTCAAAGAAATTTCGGGAAATAACTGCGGATACAAATCGTAGCTATTTACTTGTAAGCCACGTTTTTGGAAGAAAAACTCGTGCGGATTGGGTGTGTCATAATTTTTTAATTGCAAAATACCTTCGTCCACCACCGCCAACGTAACTTCAATGTCTGATTCGGCGCGATTGGTTCGCACTTTAATCGTTTGTTTTTGTTTGGATTCGGTTTTATCGACGGCTTCAATGCTCAAATTGAGTTTGCTATCGGCATCTTCTACGGCTATTGATTGAAAACCGTGGGCTACCGTAAGCGGAATTGCTCCATCTGAAATGGGTTTGATTAAAGTGGCAGTTACATACACATTGGGCAAATGTTCGCCCTTGACCGGCAAGTCAAAAGAAGCGGTTTTATTTTCTACATTTAAGTAAAAATATTGAAAAATCTTATCGCGCTCCACTGTTACCAACATTCTGCCATTGAAAGGCGTAGTAAACAATACCTTAGCGGTTTCGCCAAGTTTGTAGCTTGCTTTGTCCAATTTTGTTTCTATTTTACCATCTTTGTTTACTTCAAAAGCCGGATTTTCGGACGCGTAGCCATAAGCATAAAATCGGCGCGACACGTAGGTTTGGGCATTGGGCAACAGCAGTTTTACTTCGTAATCGCCACTCAAAGTAGGCGTGAAATTAAATGCTGTGCCTCCCAACGGAATGTTTACATTTTGTTCTAAAACCAATTCTTCTTTGCGTTTCGAAACGTATTGATAATTATCGCCATAGCTTTTTTCCAAAACCGTTTGCCATTTGTAGCGCAAAACTTGGATTTTGGCGGTAGAAGAAATCGGAATTTCCATCGAGTTCAAAGCAATCAAATTAATGGGCAATACCCGATTAGTGCCTACATACCAGTCGGTTTCGCCAATCCCCAAGAAAGTATTTTGGGTAAATACATCAAAATTGATGGAGCGACTCACACTTCTGCCCGTTTCGTCAAATACCGTAGCATATACATTGCCTTGCAACAAACCCAAATTCTCGTACTCGCGCGGTACTTGAAAACCCTCCAAAGCCAAGCCTTTTTCGTTGGTAACTCCTTCGGTATTTTTAGAAATTAAATTCAAATAATCATTGTTTTCGTCGCTTTGTTTGGGCGTTTTGACCCCAAAATCATAATTTGGATAGGCTTTGGGGCTTAAATCTTTTCTATTCAAGGAAAAATTTACTTGATAATTGCGATTGCTGGCGGGTGGTCCAAACAAATTATGGGCGGCAACTTGCACTCGAACCGAATCACCATTTTTAATTTTATTTTTAAAATCGGTTTCGTAATCCGATTCCGTCAATTTTAAACGCACTTTGATTCTATCGGGCATAAATTCTTCCACACTTATCGGCATCGAACTCAACAATACATCAGTAGCCGTATAAACTTCGGCATAATAAGTACCCGTCATTGCCGATTGAGGCAGTTTCAAACTTGGGTTATACGAACCTTGATTACTCAAATTTCCTTTCAAAATGCTCAAATCGCGTCCATTGGGGAGTTTAAATTTTACTTTGACCGGAATGTTGCCCGCCGGTTTCCATTGTCGGTTGCGAACAATTACATTCAAATTGATAGTTTCGCCGGGGCGGTACAAATCACGCTCGCCGTATAAAAACGCCTGATAACCTGAAGTGTTTTCGGTCATTCCGCCGGTTTCAAACGAAGATTTATCTACCTCTGATTGATTCAAATAGAAATAATTAAAATCACTGCCATTGTAAGCCGTAATGAGTTTTACTTCGGCATTGGGAAACTTGCGTTTAATATCCGAAAAAACCGCCACCCCTTCGGCATTGGTATTGAGGCTGGCAATGGTTTGATTGCTTTGGCTAATCAAATTAATCTTTGCGCCTACCATTGGTTTGGCACTCATCAAGGAATTGGCAAATACCAAAATATCGTCTTTGGTTTCTTTGGCAATAAAACCAATATCCGAAATCGAAATCATTTTCGAGGCATTGAGCCATTGGTTTTCAGTGGAGGCAAGATGAATGGCATAAATGCCTTTTTGGGTATTGAGTTGGTCAAAATCCAAATTCAAAACCCGAAAATCATTGACCATCGGCATCATTTTGGTCGTATATACGCGCTCAAAAACCACATCACCATATTGCTCCCATTCGCGCAAGCTGTAATCGCCCATATTGTTATACATATTGCGATTGCGGAGAAAATGCAATAAATTACTTTCGTAAATTTTATACACTTTCAAATGCACTTGGGGGATATTATTGACCCGAATACCAATGTTTTTATTGCCTTGATTGCTCAAATACAAGCCTTTTTCGGTCAAGAATTGAATCATCGGACTCATTTCACCAAAGGTAACGGCTTGCTCAAAATCTTCGCCCAAGCGCACGCCAAACACACTTTTTAAATCATTATTCAATTTGACCGTATAACTGGCGCGCGGGCTAAAACCGCCTTTGATAACAAAGCCATAATCGGTTGATTGTACTTCGTAAATGATTGCTGGTGAGACTTTTAGGTTTTTGATTACTTCGGTCAAGCTCACCGATTGATTGGTTTTGACCCGTATCAAGGGTTCATTATTGTCGTATTCGGGCAATACTTTTTCAATGCTGAGGCGGTTGCGGTTGGGGACTTCGATTTTATAACTAATGATTTTTTTGCTCACAAATTCGCTTTCGGCACATTTTAAGCCCGGTGCAATTGCCAAATCAATGGTTTTGCCATTAAAATCAAAACCACCGGCTTCTTCAATCAAAATTTCGGCAGTTTGCGAAGGCTCACGATTCAAAACTCGGATAGCGGGAATGGCTTTGCCGTCTATTTGGGCAGAAATCAGTTTGTCCAAACTTGCCGGAAAAATTTGATAATTAAAATTCAAATTCACACGCAATTGATTGGTGCGCCGCTCGTCTTGACTCCAAAACACATCTGCGCCCTCCAAACGCAAATAAGTAGAGTGAAATTTGATGATATTGGCGGTATTGAGCGGCACTTTATTGCCCAATAATTTGCTCAATTGGGGATTCAAACTGGCTTGGTAATCGGTGCTGGGTTGGAAGCCTTTGACGGGCGAAAAAATGACCTCAGTAGGCGAAACCCACTTAAACTTACCGGCTACCGCCGGCGTAAAATTGAGGTAAGTCGTTGAATCCCAACGATTTAGCAATGAATCGCCGACCATTGGACGATTGAAAGTAAATTTGAGATTTTCTTGCGTAGCAATTTCATCTTTGAAACTGGTTTGGCTTACTTCAATCAAGTTTTTGCGGGTGCAAAGGCTTAATAATGAAGCAGTTAGGAACAATAAGCTAACAAGTAAGAACTTTTTCATACAGATTAAAAATGAATGAATGGGTAAGAAATGTGTGAACAATTGGATTGAATAAGCGAAAATAGATATACACAATCAAAAATCGCTTTATTCACCTTCGGCAAAGTTTTAAACTTTGCCGAAGGTCAAATCAATTAATTTTGCCTATAAATGAAAATATAATTTATCCTTGAGTATATAAAGTATTGATTATCAAATATTTACAAATAAAAACAAACTTAAAGCCTAAAGCTACTACTTTTTTCAAATTATCATTAAAAATTATCGAGTTTTTTAATTAAATCCTTGATTATCAGGGATTTTGATTGAATACTTTGGCTTTGAAAAAAAATTACAGAAGTTTCAAAAAATCAAAGAAATATATGCCTTGAGATTGAGTAAATATGAAAAATTAATGGAAAACAAACTTGAAATTTATTGCTAATTGACCGTGTCCGCCTCTGGCAGATTATCAGTGTTTTAAATGCTTTAGAAGCACAACCTGTCTTGATGACTTTTTTGCAACTTGCTTTTGCTATACTTTTAAGACAATACTTCGAACAGTTTTTGTAAGTAATTGACAATCAACAGGTTGTGCTATTTTAGATGTTTTTTGCAACTAGCTGATAATCAGGCACTTACTAAATAACTCGGAAAAGAACCTCCGCCTGTGGCGGAGCAAGGGGCTAAGAAACTAGAAACTGTCTGAACCATTGAAGAAAGACTTGAATTATTTTAAATGCCTGATTATCAAATAGTTGTAAAACAAATTTGGAACTTAGTTTTTAAAATCCATATAAGCTGAATTTTGCTTGTATCTTTGCAGACATATTTTAGAAAAAAGCTACTTTATACATCATTTTGAAGTTTTATGTCAGTAGTGATTGAAAATCTAGTCAAAACTTATGGCAAACAAAATGCCGTAGATAACATATCTTTTGCGGTAAAAACCGGCGAAATTGTGGGCTTTTTGGGTCCCAACGGGGCAGGAAAGTCCACTACGATGAAGATTGCCACCGGTTATTTGCCCCCTAGCCAAGGCACGGTTAAAGTATGTGGCTTTGAGGTAAGCCAAAACTCGATGGAAGTGCGGCGCAATATTGGCTATTTGCCGGAGCATAATCCCTTGTATTTGGATATGTATGTCCGCGAATATCTGCTTTTTATTGGGCAATTGCACCAAATCAAAGGCAAAAATCTCACAAATAGAGTAGCCGAACTGGTCGAGATTTGCGGACTGGGGCGCGAACAAACCAAAAAAATTGCCTCCTTATCCAAGGGTTATCGGCAGAGAGTTGGCTTGGCACAAGCCCTGATTCACAATCCGCCGGTCTTGATTTTGGACGAACCTACTACCGGACTAGACCCCAACCAAATTGTTGAGATTCGCCATTTGATAAAAAATATCGGCAAAGAAAAAACCGTCATTATTTCTACCCACAATATGCCCGAGGTGGAGGCAGTGTGCAGCCGAGCCGTTATTATCAACTTGGGCAAAATTGTTGCCGACAATCCGGTTGCCGAGTTGAAAACACTCACCAAAAAGGAAAACATTATTTCGGTCGAATTTGAAAAAAGTATTAATGAACCGATTTTGCAGGCTATAGAAGGAGTCAAAGCTGTCAAAAAAATATCCGAAACCCAATACCAAATTTACTCTGATACCGAAGTAGATGTCAGAGGCAAAATATTTAAACTTGCTGGAGAACAAAATTGGACACTTTTGGGCTTGCAACAACAAGAAAGCTCTTTGGAAAGTGTTTTTCAAAATTTGACGCAATAATGTTACAATAGTTCGTTAAGTTTCTAGTTGCTAAGTCCCCACCTCGCCAAAGGCAGGGAAACTAGGTTAAGTAATTGAAAATCAGGCAATTAACAAGAAGTAATAAATTTTATAAACGCCTGATTATCTTTGACTTTTGACAAATAAATTGTACCACAGCCTGTCTAGGCTGTGCCTATCACAGCCTAGACAGGCTGTGGTACAATTTTTATAATTAATTGATAATCAGATAGTTATAAAATTAATCGTTTACCCATATTTTTAACTCCTTGATAATCAATGAATTATGAAATATCCGTGAAGTATTGATGTTAAAAATCAGGGATTAATAATTAAAAATACTCTAAATAGCTGATTATCAGATACTTATTTGTAAAATAAATTTTGAGTTGAATCAAAATAGCTTAGGAACAAGAAAAAGTAATGCGTACAATATTTTTTGATAACCTATTGATTTTCAAGTAATTAAATCACTATTCATTCTACATTATTCATTATTCACTATTCATTCCTTAATATATAGTCTTAAAATAACATAAACAATTATAGAAATACAACCCGTTGATGAACCGCCAGAGGCGAACACGGTCAATGACTTGTATAATTGCTAATTCGTAATTATTAATTCCTAATTCCTTATGAAACCTTTTGTCCTTAGTTTATTGCATATTGGGCTGATAATCAGCCCTTTGTGGGCGCAGAAAATTGATTTTCGCTACGATTCAAGTACAGTTTTGCAAATCAATCAACAAATCTTGCCCAATGCTTGGGCGGGTGGTTTGAACTCCGTACAAATTGGTAAAATGGACTTGAACCACGACCAATGGGAGGATTTGGTGGTTTTTGACCGCACCGGCAATAAAATCAACACTTTTTTGACTTTTCGCAACCAAAATCTTGTCGAGTTTAAGTATGCGCCTTATTACGAGCAGTTTTTTCCCGAAGTATTTGGCTGGTTTATCTTAGCCGATTATGACCAAGATGGCAAGAAAGATATTTTTACCCACGCCAACTTAGGGGTCAAAGTATATCGCAATACCACTATGCCCGCCCAAAGTCCGAGTTGGCAAAAGACTTATGAACCTTTGATGACTGAAGGTTACAACGGCAAACTCAATTTACAAATTGGGGTGTTGGATATTCCGGCGATTGTCGACTTAGACGATGATGGGGATTTGGATATTCTTACCTTTGATTTTGGGCAAGGGAGTTTTATTGAATTGCATCAAAACCAGAGCCAAGAATTGTATAAAAACGCCTCGCAACTAGAGTTTAAACGCGTGTCGAGGTGTTGGGGTGGGGTGATGGAAGGAATGGAATGTGGCGATTTTAGTTTTGGCAATGACTGTGAGAAGGGTAGGGGAGGAGGCGAGCTTCCGGCGCGGGTGATGCACATAGGCTCTACCCTCAAGGTGCTGGACTTAAATGGCGACAAGCAAAAAGACTTGCTTATAGGCGATGTTTCGTGTAATCAAATTTTTAGGATGTGGAACAAAGGCACAAACAAAAAGCCTAAGTTTAATGAGTTTGATACTTTTTTTCCGGAGAACAAGCCTATTGCGATGGCAATTTTTCCGGCTTTGTTTTGGGAAGATTTGGATTTTGATGACAAGCCCGATTTGTTGGCTTCACCCAATGTATTTACCAATGTTCGCAATCTAAATGACCTTCCCAATATCATTGACTTTGAGCAATCTTTGTGGTTTTATCGCAATATAGGCTCACTCAAAAAGCCAAATTTTCAATTTCAACAAAGCAATTTTTTGCAAAACACGATGCTCGACTTGGGCGAAAATGCTCATCCGGCTTGGTCAGACCTCGACGAAGACGGCGATATGGATTTGTTCGTGGGACATCGGGGCAGATTCAAAGGGCAGGGATTTGTTGGGAATATTTATTTTTTTAAAAATGTTGGTAATACTCAAAAACCACAATTTGTATTAGAAAATGCTGATTATCAAGGAGTTAGCAAATTAGAATTGACAGATATTCGTCCGTTTTTTTATGACCTCAATCAAGACGGCAAACCCGAATTACTTTTTACAGGCAATACCGACCGCCGAACCGATTTGTATTATTCGAAGAATGGGCAATGGCAAATATATCCTTTGCCCTTGTTTAATCGAGATTTCCCTTGTTTTTATGACCTCGACCGCGATGGCGATGATGATATGCTCATTGGGCGGGGGCGAGGCGGGTTGGCGTATTTTGAAAACAAAGGCAGTAAGCAAAATCCTGATTTTCAACTGATTAATGATAGTTTGGGCGGTTTGAAAACCAACGCCTTTCGCCGCGATTTGACCTTGCAATTGGCTGATATTGACCAAAACGGGCAAGTCGATTTACTGACCGGCGACAGCAGTGGCAAACTTAGGGTTTATGGCAATTTTATAGCAAATTGGACGAAACCCATTTTTCAGCCCGACTATACCTTACCTTATCACTTTGGCAGCAATGTATTACCGGCGGCGGCTGACCTCAACGGCGACCAGTTGCCGGATATAATGGTGGGTAACAATGCCGGAGGCTTACAAATTTGGCTCAATCAATATCAATCCGATGCAACCGATATGGTCAAAATCCGGCGTGCCGGAAAATTTATTTATCTCCTTGCGCCCCTTAAGCTCAAGGTAGAGCTGTATCAAAAAAGCTCTCAAAAACTGTTTATCAAAAGTTTCATTGCCGCCAATCTGGAAACTCCCTTCCAAATTGATGATTTGCCCGCCGATACCTACGAGTTTCGTTTTGTAGATGATACGGGAAGGGTTTATATTCAGAAAATTGATTTTTGAGGGGGCTTGAAATAAAATAAACGCTTGATTTTTATTTTATAAAAAAATATAACTCATTGATAATCAATAAGTTATAAAAAAACCTACTCAATTGTAATGAGTAGGTTTTTGCGTCAAATTTCAAAACTATAGGTTAATAGCCCGTGTTTTGAGTAAGAGTAGGATTGTTCGTGAGTTGTTGAAAAGGAATAGGCCATAAGGCACGAAAATCATTAGTTCCACCAAGTGCCGGTATTACAACTCCTAAGATACCATATCTTTTCAAATCTGCAAAACGATGTCCTTCGGCAGCAAACTCAAAACCTCGTTGGGTAAGAATCTCTGTAAGGGCTGCTGAATTGGTTGTAGGATTAGCATTAGCTAACCCTGCACGATTTCGAATTTTATTAATATCATTAATAACTTGCGCAACCGGGGCATCAGTAGCTACACCTTGACGCGCCGTAGCTTCGGCTCTAATCAAAAACATCTCAGCAATTCGCAAAATAGGTACGTTGTCATCACCTGAGGCTAGTCGGAAATACTTCACTACAGAATTTCTGGTACCAATTCGTCTGGCACTAGCGGCAAATCTGGCATCACCTGCCCCAGCCGAAGCCACAAAAGAGTTATAAAAGGCCGTACGATAATAAAATTTTTGCCCACCAGTAGTTGGGTCTGATGCTACAGCCAAACCATTTTGATCGTTCAAAGTAAAGTCTAATTCAAAAATTGCTTCATTTGTTTTCTCTCGGGTAAAGATATCAGGGAAAGGTATCATAGTTCCACTGGCGTATTGTCCGCTGACAATTACTTGATCGGCTTTCAAAAACGCATTGGCATTATCCCCTCTTTGCAAATATACTCGAGCAAGTAAGGCACTAGCCGCTAGACTAGCGGCACGATTTGGACGGCTACCAAATCCTGTAGCCCCCAAAGCTCCGGCATTAGAAGATAAATTTGCCTCGGCAAATTGTAAATCTTGAATTACTTGGTTATAAACTTCCGACTCGGTACTTCTTGGCAAATTTTTGATTTCTTCAATAAATCTCGTAGGATCAAGATGTAAAGGAACTCCTCCAAATACCTTCACTAAATCAAAATAAACCAAAGCCCGAATAAATCTAGCTTCCGCAATATATCGGTTTTTAGTGGTCGTTGTAAGGGGTACTGTTTCTATTCTTTTGATTAGAGTGTTGGCACGATTAATAATATCGTACATTGTAGCCCAAGTATTGGCTATTTGAAGATTGGTCGGGTTAAGTGCTCTATTACTTATCTCTTGGTCGGTAGTAAATGTACCTGAGTGAGCTAATAAATCTGTATAAGTATCTTGGTAGAACATATAACGCAATCCATAATAATTGCCCGATTGAATGCCACTATATATACCAATCATTGAACGTTCAACGGAAATTGAATCAACGACTGCATCTGTACCCTCGATAGAGGTAGTAGGGTCAACATCTAAAGTATTACAGCTCGACAAAAAACAGGCTGTTGAGATGAATACAGAAAGTATGTATATTAAATATCGTTTCATAGTTAAAGTATTTTTTTAATTAAAAGCCAACATTGATGCCAAAAGTAAATGTACGAGGCTGAGGGAAAGTGTAAAAGTCGGTGCCTAAAGTAATGTTTGAAGTACCAGCAAAATTCACTTCTGGGTCAAATCCTGAATAATTAGTAAACGTGAAAAGGTTTTGGGCTTGTACATATACTCTTACACTTCTTAATTTAGCATATTTTAATACGCTTGCTGGAAGATTGTAACCCAAAATCACATTTTTAACCCTTAGGAAAGAACCATCTTCAACAAACCGAGTGGTTGAGGATTCATTATTTTGATTTATCTCTACTGCTGTGGTAGCTCGTGGGACATCAGTTACATCACCTTCTTGGCGCCATCTTCTCAACACTGCACTTGTTTGATTGTCTTCAAAGAAGTTAGCCAACATACCTTGTTGAAAATTACCGGCAGCATTCCAAGTTTTGTTGCCATAAGAGAATTGTAAAAATACATTCAAATCGAAACCTTTGAAGCTAAAGTTATTGGTAAATCCACCAGTGAACTTTGGTTGAGCATTCCCAATAATAGTGCGATCGTCATCGGTAATGATATTGTCACCATTTATATCCCGATAATTCATATCTCCAGCTTGAATTCCCAAAGCCCGGCGAGCATCCGGTACATCAGCAGTACGGCTAAATACTCCGTCAGCAATGAAGCCAAAGAATGTACCAATAGGTTGTCCTTCTCGCAAGATGAGAGAGTTTCCACCAAAACCATAAAATACATCTTCATCTTGGTAAAGTGAAACAACCTTATTGCGATTAAATGATAAGTTTAAATCAGTTGTCCAACGGAAACCGCCATCTTTACCATCCAAGTTTACGGTATTTAAGGTAAATTCAAAACCCTTATTCTCTACTGAACCAATATTGGTCGCAAATGCACCAAAACCATTTTGAGTAGCAATAGGACGATTGAACAATAAATCATTGGTAAGTTTATTGTAATAATCCGCGGATAGATTAATTCGACTATTGAACAAACTAACGTCAATTCCTATATCAGTTTGAGTAGTGGATTCCCATTTCAAATCTGGATTAGGAATTTGAGTTTGTAAAATACCGGCTTGGTCTAGATAAGTGCCACCACTATACAAATAACGACTAGCAAAATTACCAAATTCTTGATTACCAGTAGTACCATAACTCGCCCGTATTTTAAATTCATTCACTGTCTTTTTGAAGCCTTCAAAAAAGCTCTCTTCACTCAATCTCCAGCCAACTGAGGCGGCAGGAAACATACCCCATTGATTATTGCCACCAAATCTTGAAGAACCATCAGCCCGTAGATTTAGGTTCAACAGATATTTGCTCTTGTAGGCATAATTAATCCGTCCGAAGTATGACGATAACCCATAATAGGTTTCGGCGTTACCACTACCAGCAGTCAAAATAGTGGCAGCATTGCTTACATAACGGAATTTTTCACCCGGAAATACAATCCCACTTACACTGGTAGTATTAATGATATTAGACTCGCGGTTTATACCAGCTAAAACTGAGAACTCGTGGTCTTTATTGATATCAAAAGTGTAGTTAAGGGTAGCCTCTAATACCCATTTAAGCGCATTTGAGTTAGTTTTTACTCCCGAACCTCTTTGGTTAGTTGAAGAACTACCCGGATAATTATTTGGCGTATATCGTCTCTCACTGTAGTCATTTAAATCAACCGCCGCTTTGGTTGTCAATACTAATCCATCAATAATTTTGTAATTAGCAAAAATGTTGGCAATGGCTCTTAAGCTAACACCAATATCATCGTTTTCAGTACCTTCGGCAACAGGATTAGAATAAAAATTATTTGGGCGAGTGTACAAGCCATTTGCATCATATATAGGAAAGAGTGGTGAAGACGCTAGGGCATTGGCAAATGGTCCAAATAATGTATTGTCGCTCACAATCCGATTATTGACAGCGCGACTCAATTGTATACTAGTACCAAAAGATAATTTATCGCTTACTTTGTGATCGAGATTTAAGCGAGTTGAGAACCTTTGGAAACGGCTATTGATGACTAAGCCGGTTTGGTCGAAATAAGAACCCGAAACAAAAAACTTGGTTTTATCATTTCCACCAGAAGCACTCAATTCATAATTTTGGATAGAACCAGTTCTTAGAACGGCATCTATCCAGTCGGTATCAGTTTCAGGGGCAAATGGTAATCCCCCATAGTAGAAATCTACAAAAGCATTGTATGGACCTTGGTCGATTATATCTTGTTCAGTAAGAAACCCGTCATTTATCAAAGCCTCATTCATAATAGTTAAATAATCGTCTCTTTTTAGAAAGTTAGGCGTACGCCATACTCTTTGAAACCCATAATAAGCATTGAAATTAAATTGTGTTTTGGTTGCCGAACCACGTTTGGTCGTTATCAAAATAACCCCATTAGATGCCCGCGAACCATAAATAGAAGCTGAAGCCGCATCTTTCAATACCTCGATAGATTGAATGTCGGAAGGGTTTAAATCATTCAATACATTGGTTGCTTGACCACCAAATCCTAACTGGGAAAAATCACCGGTAATCATTGGAATACCATCAATTACATAAAGCGGTTGGTTGCTTGCTGCTATCGAGCTTGCTCCGCGAACCCTTACCGTAATACCACCACCGGGTGTACCTGAGTTGGTGCTGATTTGCACCCCTGCCGCTCTACCTTGTAGAGCTTGATCAATACCGGCAACCGGAAGATCTTTGATTATTTCAGATGAAACCTTTGCAACTGAGCTGGTTAGTTCTCTTTTGTCTTGAGTTCCATAACCTACTACTACTACTTCATTTAACTGTTTTGTATCAGCCACTAAATTAATATCAATAGTAGCGGAAGTACCGGTTGCAATCTCTTGTGAGGTATATCCCAAAGATTGTACTACAATGGTTGCGCCTTGCGGAGCATTAAGGCTAAAATTACCTTCGGCATCAGTTACTGAACCCACGGTAGTTCCTTTCACAAACACGCTCACTCCGGGAATTGCTAATTTTGTCTCGGAGTCAACTATTTTTCCGCGAATCGTCCTTTCCTGACCAAAAACAGTCTGGATAAGTCCTATGCTCAACAGAAAAATAATAAGTAAACTTTTTTTCATAGGCATAATTTTAATTTTTATAGTATTTTATTTTTAGTTGAGGTACAAAAATAACCTAAACGTGTCAATTTCAGTTTGATATTAACAATAAATAGACAAACTAATTATGTAAATTGTATTTTAAAAAAAAAAAATATCTTTTAACTAATAAAATAATAGTAAAACTATTGTTTTTGTACAAACCTACTTCTTAAAAAATATTTTATTTACACGATGAAATGACTTTTTTTGTATTTCAAATAGACAATATACCCAATGAAAATTTGGTCTTGACTTCACGCTCAATACTATGTATAATTATCACCCTTAGATTTTTGGCATTGCGTAGTAGTTCAATATAATACAAAAGTTTTTAGCCTAGCGAAATTGTATAAAAACTTCAAACTAAGCCCCTCAAATCAAAAAATACCTTGCTGTGAGGGCTAATTATTTGTTGAAAATACAATTTTTAGCTAATTTTTCGCCCTAAATTCAAAATAATGCGCTTTATTTTCAATTCTTTAGTCCTAATTTTCTTCAGCCTGACAGTTTTCGCCCAAACGAATCCCAATGGGACGATTGCTGGGCAAGCAATGGTCGTATCTGCTCACCCCGAAGCCTCGCGGATTGGCTTAGAAATATTGCAAAAAGGTGGCACTGCCTTCGATGCCGCCGTAGCCGTTGAGTTTGCTTTAGCGGTTTGCTACCCGGTGGCGGGCAACATTGGTGGGGGAGGGGTCTTGGTCTATCGCAAAAAATCGGGCGAGGTTGGTGCCTTGGATTACCGCGAAAAAGCTCCCTTAGCCGCTCACCGCGATATGTATTTAGATGCTCAGGGTAATGTAATAGCCGGTTTGAGTCAAAATGGACATTTGGCAGTAGGTGTACCGGGGACGGTAGATGGAATGACCAATTTGCACCAAAAACTTGGTATTTTGCCTTTCAAAGAGGTAATACAACCGGCTATAGACTTGGCGCGCAATGGCGTGACACTGACCGAAAAGGAAGCGCGAGGCTTGAACAACAACCGCGAAGATTTTATCAAATACAACCACTTTACCCCGCCTTTGGTCAAAAACGGCACTTGGGAAAAAGGCGAACTGCTTCGCCTCGAGGACTTGGCAAAGACGCTCGAACGAGTGCGCGATTATGGACGTGCCGGTTTTTATGAAGGCGAAACGGCTTACTTGATTGTCCGCGAAATGCAAAAAGGCAAAGGGATTATTACTTATCAAGACTTGCAAAATTATCGCTCGGTATGGCGCAGACCTTTGGTGGGTAATTACAAAGGACACAAAATCATCACAATGAGTCCACCTTCGGGAGGCGGCATTTTGCTTTTGCAAATGCTGGGAATGTTGGAAAACTATGACTTAAAAAAAATGGGCTGGCATTCTCCACAAGCCCTTCAATTGATTGCCGAAGTACAAAGACGTGTATTTGCCGACCGTGCGACTTATTTGTGTGATGCCGATTTTTATCCAGTTCCGATTGATAACTTATTGAATAAGAGGTATTTAGCCAAAAGAATGAAGGATTATAACCCTCAGAAAGCCGGAGTGTCGAGTCAAATTAAAGCCGGTGAAATCAGCGAAACTATCAGCGAACAAACTACCCATTATTCAATTGTGGACAAATGGGGCAATGCCGTATCGGTAACTACTACGCTCAACAATGGCTATGGCGCAAAGGTAATGGTGGAGGGAGCAGGCTTTTTGCTCAATAATGAAATGGATGATTTTAGTATCAAGCCGGGTTATCCTAATTTTTATGGCGTGATTGGGGGCGAAGCCAATGCCATTGCTCCTCAAAAACGAATGTTAAGCTCGATGACTCCGACTATAGTGGAGAAAAACGGACAATTAAAAATGATAGTGGGTACGCCGGGCGGTTCTACGATTCCCAATTCGGTTTTGCAGACTATTTTGAATGTATTGGAATATGGTATGGGTATGCAGGTGGCGGTAGGAGCTTCGCGTTTGCATCATCAATGGCAACCTGATGTGATTTTTGTCGAGGAAAACGGCATTGATAAAAAAACCGCCGAAGCCTTAGAAAAAATGGGTTATAAACTCCAATACCGCAGTGGCATAGGACGAGTAGATGCTATTTTGGTATTGCCAGATGGAAAATATGAGGGCGGAGCTGACCCACGAGGCGATGATACGGCTTTGGGTTATTAGCTTAAATGCTTGTCCTTCAATAGTTCGGACAGTTTCTGGTTTCTAAGCCCCCTGCCCCGGAGGGGGTTCTTTACCGAGTTTTTTGTTAAGTGCTTGATAATCAATTAGTTACAAGAAATATTTGAATCTTCGCTACTTTTCAGGAATTGCTTTCGGCAATTCCATTGAATTCTGAAAAGCTCTCGCTTTTCAGTGATTCTGAACATTACCAAGCAAAATGAATATTTTGCGAAGGTAGCGAGCGAAGCTC
>JALONJ010000447.1 GCA_025455045.1 Microscillaceae bacterium
TCATTTTGCTTGGTAATGTTCAGAATCACTGAAAAGCGAGAGCTTTTCAGAATTCAATGGAATTGCCGAAGGCAATTCCTGAAAAGTAGCGAAGATTCATTTTAAATATTTTATGTAACGAGCTGATTATCAGATACTTAGTAAATAACTCGGAACTAGAAACTGTCCGAGTTATTGTAATATAGGAACAAGAAAAAAATAATGCGTACAATATTTTTTGGGTAACCTATCAACGTGCCTCGCCTCTGGTGGATTTTCAGGTAATTACAAAATTATCCATTCTACATGATTCACTATCCATTCTACATGATTCACTATTCATTCCTTTACATTATTCATTCTTCATTCCATACTTCAAAATATTCACGTTAGCTTAATCCTTCTACCTGCCCGTTTACATAATCCATTGCGTAGGCTTGTGGCACTTTGGGCAAGCCCGGCATCCGCATAATGGCACCGGCTACCGCCACAATAAATCCTGCCCCACTATTGATAACCAAGTCTTCAATCGGCAAAGTAAAGTTTTGGGCTACGCCCATTTGGGCAGCATCGCCCGAAAACGAGTATTGGGTTTTGGCAATACAAACCGGAAAATGTCCAAAGCCTAACTTGTCAATTTTCTTGAGCATTTTTTGGGCTTTTTCGCTGAGGCGTATATCATTTGCTCCGTATATTTTTTGGGCTACTTGCTTGATTTTCAGGTCAATAGCATCTTCCAATTGATACGTAAATCGAAGGGCTTGCGAGGGCGTTTGTTCAATCAACTCTACCAAGGCTTGGGCGGTTGCTTTTGCCCCTTCGCCCCCTTCGCTAAAACCATTGTTGAGCGCAAACCTCACGCCTTGCTCGGCTGACCAGTGTTGTAGCCATTCTATTTCTTCGGCAGTATCAAAGCCGTAGCGATTGAAAGCAATCAAAACCGATTGACCAAAGCTTTTTAGATTTTGGAGGTGTTTTGCCAAGTTTTCGGCACCTTTTTGCAATCCGGCAAGGTTGGGCTTTTTGATGTCGGCTTCGGCAACTCCGCCGTGCAGTTTGAGGGCTTGCGAAGTAGCCACAATTACAGTGGCTACAGGTTGCAGTCCGGCAAGACGACATTTGATATTCAAAAACTTCTCAGCCCCCAAGTCTGCTCCAAAACCGGCTTCGGTAACTACATATTCGGCATGGCTCATTGCTACTTTGGTAGCTATCACCGAGTTGCAACCGTGAGCAATATTGGCAAACGGACCGCCGTGAATGATAGCCGGAGTGTTTTCGGTAGTTTGTACCAAATTGGGCTTGATGGCATCTTTGAGCAAAACCGTAATGGCTCCGCCAATACCCAAGTCGCGCACAAAAAACGGCTGATTATCAAAGGTATAGCCCAACAAGATACGGTTGATACGCTCGCGCAAATCTTCCAAATCGCGGGCAAGGCACAAAATAGCCATTATTTCGGAGGCAGGCGTGATGTCGAAGCCGGTTTCGGTAGGTATGCCGTTGGCATTGCCGCCCAAACCCGTATTGATAAACCGAAGTGAGCGGTCGTTTACATCTAAAACCCGCCGCCACAGCACCTCTTTGAGTTGTTTGTCCGTACCGCGATGTTGGTATTGGTAGTTGTCGAGCAAAGCCGCAATCATATTGTTGGCAGACGTGATAGCGTGAAAATCGCCGGTAAAATGCAAATTAATGTCTTCCATTGGCAATACTTGGGCATAACCACCTCCGGCGGCTCCGCCTTTCATTCCAAAGCAAGGTCCGAGCGAAGGTTCGCGGAGGGCAATGATGGCTTTTTTGCCGATTTTTGCCAAGCCCAAGCCCAAAGCTACCGAAGTGGTGGTTTTGCCTTCCCCAGCTTTGGTGGGCGTAATGGCAGTTACCAATATCAGCTTACTTTGCTTAACTTGCTCATTATCAATTAGTTCCAGTGGTACTTTGGCAATGTGTTTTCCGTAAGGAATCAAATCATCTTCGGCAATACCTATCGACTGAGCAATATGGCGAATGGGCTTGAGAGGTGTTTCGCGGGCGATTTCAATATCTGTTTTCATTGATAAAATTTGGATATTTTAATTTTTAGTGTTGATTTTTTTAATGGTGAAATAGTGTAATGGTAATGGCGTAATGGTAGTATAGTGAAATGGTTAGTCTTTTTAAATGAGTAACTATAAATCTTATTCTTAATTCATAAATACTTGAAAATCAATTATTTATGAATTTTTTAAATAAAACTGCAAAATTTATAGATAAAATATAAAAGTCATTTTTAGGGTCATTGGGTCATTATTTTGAATCATTAGTTCTACTTTGGCACTTTAGAAATGAGTCAGGAGATTTGAACTGCTTTTTAAGTTTTTCCGCAGGTATTTTTTGACCAAAATTGTATTTTTCTATGTTTTCTATGTTACTATGTGGTTCAAAAATTAAAAGTGCCAAAGTAGAATTAGATTATTGGTCGTTAAACTCTCCAAATCAACAAATAAAGTCATTGGAGCATTCATTTTCTCCGCCAAAGGCGGGCTAGGGAGTTTTCTTCCTTATTCATTTATATTAATCACCTCATCATCGCGTACCCAGCCCCATACGCGGTCGTTGGGGAGGCAGACTAGGGCAACTTCATCGCCCGGACGCAGGCTCAAAAACATTGATTCCGGCACCTCAAGGCGTTGCTCACCTTCTTTGTCGAGATAATCAGCCGGTTCTAAGCCATTTTTACCGATGATGAAGGCTTCGCGCACTTCCAGTTCAAAGTAGTATTTCTCAATTTCTTGGTTTTCGTCATTTATCACCTTGCGTACGCGTTGTTCTATAACTCCTTCGGCAAGGTAAGGTTTGCGTTTGGTCAGTATTTTGAGCAATTCATCTCTATAAACCAAATAATCCACAATACCACCCATAATCCAAATGACAAACATCAAAATAAGATTGTGATTCGAATAAACTCCCGCCAAAAAACCCAAAACGACAAAACTCCCCAAAATAGAAGTATGCGCAATGATTCGTTTGCCGATAAAATCTTGCATCAATTGTTTGTATATTACTGCCCAGTCAATCATAAAATCCCAGTTATTGGTTCTAAGTTCTTGTTTCAAATTAGTTTATACTACTTCGCTTGTTATCGATTCACTATTGAATTAGGAGTTAAAAATTATTTAATTACCTGATTTTCAATTAGTTATAAATCCTTGCGTATAATCAACGTGTGTGGGTGCATTTCAAATTTACTACCTATCACCCTCTCCTTCGGAGAGGGCAGGGTGAGGCAAAAGAAATGCGTAAATTTGAAATGCACCCACGTGTGTTATATTTTGCCTAATCAGCTCATTATCAGTAGATTAGCACAATAGCAATTTTTACCTAAAATTCAATCGTGCTTGAATCATCGGTTTTTCGCCCACCGGCACAATCACAATAAAAGCCGGAGTCTCGACCGTAGCCCCTGCCGACAAAAAAAAGCCAGCCAAAGCCGTTCCTCGTTGTTCTATCACTTTGCCGGCGTTGTCGCGGGTATTGTATCTATACGAAATCTGGTGTTCCATCAATCTCACACTGGCGTTGCGGGCAGTGAGGCGCGCGCCGGTTGCATTGCTACACTCCACATCGAGCAAAGGGCGGCGCAATTGATTGAGTTGCTCGAGGGTTTCATTGCCGGTAAGTCGAATACTCAAGTCGCAAGCACGCTGATTGCTCACATAAGCCACGATTTCGTAGCGGTCAAGCTCACCCTTATTTTTTACCTCTTGCTTACGAAAACCCTTGATACGATAGCCATAACTCAAGCCGTTTTCTTCTACCGGTTTATTTTCTTCTAAACTTACAAACTGCCCCCCGACTTGCGCCCCCGCTTGCCAATGAATCCAAAAAAACACACCCAAAAACCACCCTATTTTTTGCATATTTTTAAACACATTTATTTATCTGAAAACTTTACAGATTTTTGAAAAAAGTAACCAGAATACGAAAAATCGCACAACCTAATTTCTGAAAAAGCGATGATGTTATTTTTTTAAATAATCACACTCAATTCATTTACTCATAAGTGCTTGATTATCAGTTAGATACAGAATCCAGTCAATTAGTTATAAAAATATTCACATTACATTATTCATTATTCATTACTAACTATTTATTCACTCAGCGAATCTTGGTATATTTTATGAATATCCGCCTCAAATCGATTGATGATTGCCTGCTCTTCGGGAACCACCCCCGCTACTTCGGCTACACTTGTCAAAACCGCCAAAAACTTGTCAATCAAATTTTGCTGCAAAGCCTGTTTATTTTTGCGAATGATATACAAGGCGTGTTCATACGTACTTTCCACATCCATCACCAGCAAATCATCAATTACTTTAAATCGGTCTTCGGCAAGCCAGTCAAAATGCGCCAAGTTTTGTTTGATAACTTGGCGAAAAGCCTCTCGCTCGGCATCTAACAATACGTGGTCAGCCATTGCCATTACATACGCCAATTGCCCCACCGCACTATACAAATTTCGCTCTTGCGCCGTCGAGTTTGCCTCTACTTCATTCTCCTTACTGGTCAAAATCGCCAAAGAATCGGCTTCAAACCGTTCAATAATCTTGCGCTCGGCATCACTAATGCCAATCACCTCCGCCACCCGTTCCAACACATACATAAACTTGCGAATCAACAAGCGGTTGAGTGCCGTTTTATTGCGCTCAATCGTTTCCAAAGCGTGTTTGTAGCTGGTTTCCACATTCGGGTGAATCGACTTGTGAACCACATCAAAATGGTGGCTGGCAAACCAATTGTCATCTCCCAAAGTTACTTTGATGGCATTGCGAAACGCCTCTACTTCCAAAGGCGACACCTCATTGTCGGTATGCGCAATCGCATAAGCAAGCTCGGCAACCGCGCGGTAGAGGTTTTTTTGTTCGTTGGTAAGCGTATAAGTCATAATTTTTTTCGGATTTGCCGAGTTTTAATGCCCGTATTCATTGCTTTCAAAATTTTGTTTTAAATATACCATTTTTGCCCAAAATTCCGAAAAATCTTGGCAAAATTGCCGTTGCAATCCCCCAAGAAACCAAAAAATAAAATACCAAGCCTATTTTGGGCGCGATTTCCGGCTGTCGGACAAGCCGGAGC
>JALONJ010000448.1 GCA_025455045.1 Microscillaceae bacterium
CTATCATTATTTTTAATTGGTGTAGTAATTGATAATGCTCAATAATTAAATTTGACAAGTATAAAAAAAACACAAATAAACAAATAAATAGCATTTAGAGAATTTCAAAATAATATTTGGTAGCTCAAAAGGTAAATTCTTAAAATGAACAAGTAAAATTTGATCCTGTATTTATTTAAACGTATACAAATTTTCTCCATCTTTTTTCTGTAGGGAGATTAGCTCCGAAGGAGAGGGTGATAGGTAGTAAATTTGAAATGCACCCTTCGTATTTGTCAAAAGTCAAAGATTATCAATTATTTGTAATAATTAAACCCCCTAAATTCAGGCTTATTTATTTTTTTATTGTCTGATTTTCAATTACTTAGCTTCCAACTTGGAACTAGCCACCTCACGAACTAATGTATAGAGGATTACAAATATAGCCATTTACAGGCAGTTGTCCTACTGATGTGTGATTCTTTGCGCCAAGCTTGCACCTTTAGTTCGCTTTTTTCTGTTTTTTGTTTTTGGTTCTTCACCACTTTTCAGGAATGAAAATCTTTTTTCTGAAATTTATCAATTTCAGTGATTCTGACTCGCCAAAGGCGCGGAAAGAATCTGAAACTCTTGATAATCAACGCTTTAGATTCTTCACTTCGTTCAGAATCACTGAAAAGCGAGAGCTTTTCAGAATTCAATGGAATTGCCGAATTTTATTTTTGGTGTGGTTTAATTTTTTTTGCTAAACACGCACTTATTTTTCGTTTACCACTTGAGGCTTTTCTTGTTTTTTTACCATTTTTACTTGATTTTTGGGGCAAACTATTTTATGTTTTTAGCAAATTTAATTGTGCAATGTTATGAGTTGAGTTTTACATATACAAGCTTTTGAAGGTAGATTATTTTTCATAACTATCTGATAATCAATTAATTACAATTTTTAAATCAAAATAATCTTTATTGTATGGTAAGCAAAAAATTGGCAGGTAGTCTCTGCTATCTTTCACCTTTGAGTGGCGAATTTGCCGAGTCGTTTTATGTGTGGCTCAATGATTTGGAAAACTCGGTTTACTTGCGGGCTTTTCCTTGGATTTTGACCTTGAGCCAAGAACGCCAATGGCTCGAGACCATACCCCCGCACGACTACGTAATGGCAATCATTGATGCTCGTACCAATACCTTGTTGGGCAATTGTGGCTTGGTGGAGGTCGATTTTATCAATCGAACTGCCGAATATGGAATATTTATCGGCGAAAAAGAAGCTCGCAGCAAGGGCATAGGCAGTGATGCCACTATGCTGATGCTCGATTATGGTTTCAATGTCTTGAATTTGCACAACATCAAGGTACATATTTATAGTTATAACGAAAAATCACTCAACCTTTTTCGCAAGTGTGGCTTCAAAATGATCGGCAGACGGCGCGAAGCCAAGATTATTGGCAACCAAAAATACGATGAGGTGATGATGGATTTGCTTGCCACTGAGTTTGAGGGTAGTCTGCTCAAAAAATTATTTAAAAATGAATAAATATTGTGATAGCTTAGGAACGAATAGTGAATAATTTTTTAATTACTTGAAAAATCCACCAGAGGCGGACACGTCAATGGGTTATCAAAAAATGTTGTTTAAATTATTTTTTTGTTTCTAAATCATTGACTAGGAGTAATTACCAAATAAGGTAAACATTTACAATGATATAAATAATTGACAATCAGGTAGTTATACAATTTCTAATTATTAATTCCTAATTCCCTAGCAACTAGGTTTGAATCAATCGAGATTGAAGCCCCAACCAAGTGGATTCAAATTTGCCGAGAATGAAAACCTCTATCTCAATACGCCCAATTTTGAATACCTGAATTTGGGTGAGCAACTTAGGCAGTTCGGTCAATAAAACTTGAAATTTGTGGGCATTTTGAATTTCATAATCGCCAAACCAATCTTGAATTATAACAAACTTAGCCAAAAAAGATTCTAAAGATTGGCTGGCAATTGGAGTGTCATTTGACAAATCCAAAGCCTTGCGTACTGTTTCGTTATCTAAGTTTGGCGGCAAATCGTGCCAAATAATGGCGGTAAATGGCTCATCTGATTCACTGGGCAATAGCAAATCTTGGGTGATAAATGTTAATTTCTCGAGTATTTCTTGTGGAGTTGTGGGCATTGTGATGATTTGATAAATAAAATGCAAAGTTAAAATATTAAGCTTTTATGCAATTATTTTAATGTGAATATTCTTATAACTAATTGATAATCCTCCAAAGGCGGACACGGTCAGTTAGTTATATTTAAAAAATGGAGTATCTCGACAAATAAGTGTTTTTTATTAAAAATAAAATTGTATTATTTTAATATAATAAGTATTTAATATGATTTTTGTGGAAATATATAAAATACTGATAATCAATTAGTTAATGAAAAACTGAATCAATAAAAATAACACAACTACGTCATCCTGTAAGGAACTTTGTGGACTTTTTTCGCTTTTGAATAAAAGCACAATTTATTGATATTCAATTGATTACAGAAGAATCCTAAGAGGTAGCAATTTAACAAAGTTCCACGCAGGATGACGGCTTGGGGAGATTTTGGATTGCCTTTTTAAAACTTTAATTTTTTGTACTTTTTCAATATGTTTCAAAATATTCACGTTATTTTAATAACAAATACTTCAGTAATTATCAAAATCCTCGCCGCAAGTTTTTGGCGCGGATAATTACCCAAATTACTATGGGTGCGCCCAAAAGAGTAGTTACTGAATTGATAGGCAAACTGGCTTGATTTCCGGCAACTTTGGTAATTAAATCGCAAAGCAATAGCATAACTGCCCCCAACAATGCAACTGCCGGAATGAGCCAACGGTGGTCGGTAGTGTTGAGCCAGACCCGCGCCAAGTGCGGTATGGCAATGCCTACAAAACCAATCGGACCACAAAAAGCCGTAACACTACCGGCTAACATACTGCTCAAAATAATCAAAATAATGCGGATATTTTGGACTGATAAACCCAAACTTTGGGCGTAGTTTTCGCCGAGAAGCAATACATTGAGGGGTTTGATAACCAACCCACTACCCAACAAACCCAGCCCTACCACGATTGCCAACACGCCCAACTGCTCACCAAATACTCCGCCCAAACTGCCAAATGTCCAGATTAAATAATCTCGAATTTGTTCGGGCGAGCTAAAATATTGCCACAAGCCCACCAAAGCCAAAGTAAGGTTGCCAAGCATCATACCCACAATCAACAATACGACATTGTCGCGTACTCGCAATGCAATTAACAATACGAGCGACATTACCAATGCCGCCCCCAAAATAGCCGCCAAAACCAAATACCAACTCCCCCAAAAGCCCCAATCTCCATAAGTGCCACCTATGCTTGCCCCCGAAGTCAGTACTACAATGGCTACGCCCATACTTGCCCCTGAAGTGATGCCCAAAATAGAAGGACCGGCAAGCGGATTGCGAAACAAAGTTTGCATTTGTAAACCACTGATAGCCAAAGCACTTCCGGCTAAAACTGCGGTAATCGCGCGTGGTAGGCGGCTTTGCCAAATGATATATTCCCAAGCAGAATCGGGGCTTTTGCCACCAATTAAAATATAACCTATATCAAGAAGGGGGATTGAGATTGCGCCCCAAGCCAAATCAAGCAATAAAGCCAAACCCAGTATAAGAGCAAAAAAAAACAGTAAAATTATTTTTTGATAGGAATTACTTGTCTGAATTGGCGATTTGAGATTCATAAAGAGATGGGTTAATGTGCTGATAATGAATAAGTTATAAGAATTATGTGAAATTGTTTGCGCACCAGATAGGCGATACCCCGCCTGGGTGTTTCCACAGCAAGAGGTTTGCAAAACCCTTGCTATGGAAAAAAATGCCCCTCTACGTTTAGAAATCAAGTATTGATAATCTTTGACTTTTGGCAAATAAGCATATAACCCAGCCTTTAGGCTGTGCCTCCCACAGCCTAAAGGCTGGGTTACAATATTATGAATACTGAATCCTTTCTTTATCAATACTTCGGGCAGTTTTTGTAAGTAATTGACAATCAACAGGTTATGCTATTTTAGATATTTTTTGTAAAAGCTGATAATCAGGCACTTACTAAATGACTCGGAACTAGAAACTAGAAACTGTCCGAACTATTGTTTATAAAAATTGCATTTCAAAGGGGAACTCGAGCTTTAATTATTTTATAACTAGCTGATTATCCGCCAGAGCCGAGACACGGTCAGATACTTAACAAATAACTCAGAAAAGAACCCCCTCCGGGGGCAGGGGGCTTAGAAACTGTCCGCACTACTGTTTGATACAACTACTTAAAAATTGATAAGTTTGGGTTTAACCCGGGTCTGATTCCGAACCTGATTTGATGTTTAGTAAGCCTCTAAACGCATCTTTGACTGTACTGCCGTGACGAATGACTCGATAGACTTCGTGAGAAATGGGCATCTCGACATTGTATTGTTTGGCAAGTTCCATTACGACTCCACAACTTTTTACGCCTTCGGCTACCATTGACATTTCGCTGATGATGTCGTCTAGCTTTCTGCCCATACCCAATTGCATACCCACATACCGATTGCGACTGAGTGGGCTGATACAAGTGGCTACCAAGTCGCCCATTCCGGCTAATCCGGCAAAAGTAAGGGGTTTGCCGCCCATTGCTACGCCCAGTCGGGTTACTTCTGCCAAGCCGCGCGTGATAACGGCGGCGCGGGTATTGTCGCCGGCTCCGGCTCCATCGCCCATACCGGCGGCAATGGCGATTACGTTTTTGAGTACGCCCCCCATTTCGCAGCCGATTACGTCATCATTGGTATAAACTCGGAACAAGCCGGTACGAAAAACGGCTTGTAAAGCTACAGCAATAGAATTATCAACCATCGCAATTACGCCGGCGGCGGCTTGTCCGGCAAGAATTTCGCGGGCTAAGTTGGGTCCGGTCAAGACCCCAACTGGGTGTCCGGGCATTACTTCTTCAATAATCTGGGTCATACGCATATTGGTATCTTGCTCCAGACCTTTGGAAAGGCTCACAATAGGCACCCAAGGGCGGATGTAGGGGCGGGCATCGACCAACACCTGTCGAAAACTATGCGAAGGTACCGCCACCACTATCACATCAGCTTCTTGAACGGTTGCTTGTATGGAGGTGCTGGCAGTCAGCGATTGGGTAAGCAGGGCATTGGGGAGGTATTTTTCGTTGCGATGGTGAGTATTGATTTCGTTTACTACTTCGCTACTGCGCGCCCACATCACGGTAGGTGAATTGCGCGCCACTAAGGAGGCTACAGTAGTACCCCAAGAGCCGCCGCCTAATAATCCGATGCGTAATTTCATATATTTTTCGTTTGATGTAAGAGGATTGTTTTTAAGCTAACTATTTGATAATCAACGCCTTAAAAATATTTTTGTATAGGTGTCTAATTTAAGATGAATATTTGAAATTTTTGCAAAAAAATAGAAAAAATATTTTATTGACGGGGATTGACAGCGTGAAGCGGGACTAGATATAAGCAAATGGGGAGATAAGGTTGAAAATTTTAAAGTAGTAAATAGCTGATTATCAGATGATTATAAACTTCTTGTGGCTCTTCACCACTTTTCAGGAATGAAAAAAAATTCTTTGTCATTCTGAGCAAAGCGAAGAATCTAAAGCGTTGATTATCAAGAGTTTCAGATTCTTCGCTT
>JALONJ010000051.1 GCA_025455045.1 Microscillaceae bacterium
ATTATATCAAAATAATACAATTTTATTTTAAACATAATTTATAATTTACCGAAAAAATGTATTTTTTACATTATAATTATTTGATTATCAATTAGTTATGAAAATATTCACGTTAATGTACTGATCCACCAGAGGCGGACAAGTTGTAATACGCTGATTTTCAATTAATTATATTTTTAAAAATGCCTAAATCAATACTACGGACAGTTTGTATAAGTAATTGACAATCTGCCAGAGACGGACACAGTCAATAGGTTATGTTATTTTAAATCTTTTATACAACTAACTGAGCGTGTCCGCCTTTGGAGGATTATCAGACATTTAACAAATAACTCAGAACTAGAAATTGTTCAAACTATTGATTTTTAAAAGTGTTCATTATTTTGCATTGATTCCAAAGCGCATTTAAGTTTTGATGTTTTTATTTTTCAATCTAAACATCATACCCCAATACGACCTTTCAAAAACTATGAATATTTGAAAAATTAAATCTCATAAAACATTGATAATCAATTACTTATTATTTTAAAAAGGTTCAATCGTTAATTTGGGGATTGAGGCCAAACCCTAAGGGTTTTTAAAACCCTTAGGGTTTAAATGATCTTGAAAAATTACTATGAATTAACCAAATTTTATCCCCAATTTAACGATAGAACCTTTAAAAAAAGTTTTTGATTTATAGTAATCTTCCCTCCTACCCTTTTGCCTCCCGAGTCCAAAAATTTGTAATTTGGAGTTTGCACTCTAATATTGCACAAAAATACGATTGAATCCAAAAATATTTATGATACAAAATATTACAGTGATTGGTTCGGGAACAATGGGCAATGGCATTGCTCACGTATGCGCCCAAAACGGTTTCAAAGTCAATATGGTCGATATTGCCGAACCAGCCCTCCAAAAAGCTCTGCAAACGATTGCCAGCAACCTCGAGCGGCAAGTAAGTAAAGGTACAATTGATGAAACAGTCAAAAACACTACTTTGCAAAACATTGCCACCTTTACCGATTTGGCTGGGGCTGTTCAAAATGCTGATTTGGTGATTGAGGCGGCTACCGAAAACATAGACCTGAAGCTAAAAATTTTTCGGCAGTTAGATGAGTCCTCGCCGGCTCATACGATTTTGGCAAGCAATACATCTTCCATATCTATCACCAAAATCGCCGCCGCTACCCAACGTCCCGCGCAAGTAATTGGTATGCACTTTTTCAATCCGGTGCCGATGATGAAACTCGTAGAGGTCATCAATGGTTATGCTACCGCCGCCCAAACTACCCAAGCCGTACTCGAAGTCTCACAAAAACTCGGCAAAATTGCCACTTCGGTCAATGACTACCCGGGCTTTGTTGCCAATCGTATCCTGATGCCGATGCTCAATGAGGCTTTTTATACGCTGTATGAAGGTGTAGGCGGGGTAGAAGAAATAGATACCGTGATGAAGCTTGGTATGGCTCATCCGATGGGTCCCTTGCAACTGGCTGATTTTGTGGGCTTAGATGTATGCCTCAACATCTTGCGCGTGATGCACGAGGGCTTGGGCAATCCCAAATATGCCCCCTGCCCGCTTTTGGTCAATATGGTAGAAGCCGGACACTTGGGCATCAAATCGGGCATTGGTTTTTATGATTATACTGCCGGAGCCAAAGCCAGCATAGTCGCCGCAAGGTTTAGGAAATAATGAACCTAAATATTTGGGTAGATAAGGACACGCGGCAAGGCAATTTAGCCAAAATGAACGTTTTTGAAATTTTAGAAACCAACGGAATTGACAGTTCCGTTGGTTCTTAAAAATATAAGAAAGAAATTAAGAATTATCCAAATCATTGACTGTATCCGCCTCGGGCATATTATCAGTAGGTTATATGTTTATTTTATTTCCAATACTTCGGACATTTTTTGTAAGTAATTGACAATCAACAGATTATGCTATTTTAGATATTTTTGTAACTAGCTGATAATCAGCTACATACTAAATAACTCGGAACTAGAAACTGTCCGAACCATTGTTATTTCAAAACTATTGCTAATGATTTTTTTAACAATACGGGCAACAAAACTAATTTTCTAATTAGAAAAAATATATAACTACCTGATTGTCAATTATTTATATTTTTTTAAAATTAAATCCTTTGCTAATATTTTCCAAACTCCAAAAAATTAGTATAACTTTGACTGCTAATGAATAGACAAGCGGTTTACAAGTAATGAAAAATATTTTCTTAAGTCTAATATTCTGGATATCAGTCATTTATCCTAATCTTAGTGGGGCGCAAGAACAGCCCAAACACGAAAAAGGCTCTTATGTCGATAGTCTCAAACGCTACTATCAACAAGCTGACTTGCCTTTGTATGTTTATGTATCTCACAAGCCCAATCAAACCCCTACTCAATTGTCTAGTTCGGACAATACCGCCGCTATCAATGAATTGAAGCCGATTTATCTGGACGGACACGGCAAACACTACCTCAAACATAACGATGCACTACACAATACCGAAGATAAATTTGTGATTTATGCCGATGGATTAGCCCCCGCCTCCAAAATCAGCTTACAAAATGCCCCCTATTATTTTGCCGCCAACAAGCATTACTACGGCAAAGGCTTGAAAGCCATTGTTACTACTGCCGATGAGATGTCGGGTATTCAGCAATTGTACTATTCACTGAACCGCGAAAATTATCAAAACTATGCCAACACTCTCAGCTTTGACCAAGAAGGAAATTTTAATCTTAAGTTTTATGCGGTGGACAATGTAGGTAATGTTGAGCCTGTCAAGAGCAATGATTTTATTGTTGATATTACCGCCCCCAAAACTTATCATAGCATTGTAGGCATCAACTCCAACAACATTATATCGGTCAGCACCAAAATCTATCTCACGCCTACCGACTCCATCTCGGGCATTGCTCGCACCTTTTACCGCTTAGACAATGAACCCGAAAAACCCTACATTGCCGGAGCGATGATACCCTTTGCTTATTTGCCCGATGGCGACCATTCACTTACCTATTATTCTATAGACAATGTAAATAACCGCGAAAACGAAACCACCATAAAATTTTATTTGGATAAGTCATCACCCATTATGTCGGCTGATATTTTGGGAGATAGGTTTATTGTGGGGGATAAAATTTATTTTTCGGGACGCACCAAGCTCAAACTTACCGCCGTGGACAATAAATCGGGTATCAAACAAGTAAAATACTCGATTGATAACCAAGAGTTTCAGGTGTATGAAGACCCATTTTATTTGCCCAGCAAGTCGGGTTTGCACACCATTCGCTATTATGCCATCGATAATATGGGCAATGAAGGCGTAGGCAACGACGAAGTAGGCAAAATGGACGAATATCGCCACAATGTAGGCGTGGTATATGTCGATTTGACCGGACCGGCTTTGACCCACCAATTTTTGGGTCCGAGATTTCAAAAAGGTGATACTACTTTTATCAATTCTACAACTCGTATCAATCTATTGGCAAACGACCCCGAATCGGGCTTGCAAAAAATCACCTATAGTTTGAATGGCGAAACCAATGAAAATACTTATAATCAACCATTTAGCATCAACAAAGAAGGCTATGTCAAAATTGATTATTTTGGTTATGACAATGTAAATAACCGCAATGTCAAAGACATCAGTTTTATAGTGGACAATCGCGGTCCCAAAATTACCACCACTTTTAGCAATGCCCCTATCGAAGCCATTGATAATGAGGAGGTTTTTCCGGCGTATGTAACCTTGTTTTTGGCTACGACCGATATCGAGACCGGTTCCAATGATATTCGCTATTCTATCAATCAAGGCAAAGAACAGCCCTACATTGGGGCAATACGCGGGTTTGACCGCAACAAACGCTATACGATTCGCATTACGGCAACCGATTTGTTGGGCAATGTGAGTGTCAAAGAAATTAAATTTAGAACGGCTCGCTATTAAATTGTAGCATAAACTCGAGTCTTAGTTCAATCCTTAAAAGGTTTCATTTAAAATCTTTTGAGGATTTTTTTTATTATATTTCGGAAAAAATATACAAGGAATGGGTAAATTTTAACTTGGACAGTTTGATTTTTAACCTGAATATATTGAAAAAGTACAAAAAATTAGATATTTGAAAATAACTCAAATCTCTCCTCACGCATCATCTTACGTGGAACTTTGTTGAATTGCTATGCCTTAAAATATTTTCTGTAATTAATTGAAAATCAATGTCTTGTAAATTCCCCCTCTTGTATTCCTCCCTCTCCTTCGGAGAGGGCTGGGGAGAGGCTTTGGAGGCTAGGGGGAGGCTGAAAAAAGCCCACAAAGTTTCACGTAAGATGACGTAGTTGTTTTTTTTATTTTTATTGATTCAAAATTTATTTTATTAACTAATTGATTATCAGTATTTTATATATTTTTACAAAAATTATTATTAAATATTTATTATATTAAAATAATACAATTTTATTTTTGAAACAATTGATTATTTGTCAAAAAGAGTGCATTATTGCATCATAACCAACTCATTATCAATTGATTACAAAAATACTTACCTCAAAGTAGTTCTTTGTCCGTTTTTAGGAAATTCTAGTTTTATTCTAAGCCCAAACTCATTTTACGCGCAGGCTTGACAGCCTGCATTACAATTTTCCTGTAAAAGTGAGAAGAACTATTAAAATTTTATAATCATCTGATAATCAATGCTTTAAATCTATAATATCATTATGGCTGGACATAGCAAATGGGCGCAAATCAAGCGCAAAAAAGGCGCGAATGATGCCAAACGCGGAAAAATATTTACCAAAATTTTGAAAGAAATCACAGTAGCGGTCAAACTCGGCTTGCCCGACCCAAATCTCAATGCTCGCTTACGTTTGGCCATTCAAAATGCCAAAGGAGTCAATATGCCCAAAGAAAACATTGAAAGAGCTATCAAAAAGGCGGTAGAGCAAGATAGTAGTCACTACACTGAGGTTTCGTATGAGGCTTATGCTCCCCACGGCGTAGCCTTGTTTGTTGAGTGTATGACCGATAACCCTACCCGCACCGTAGCCAATATTCGGCATTATCTCAACAAACACCACGGAACGTTGGCAGTAAATGGCTCAGTCGATTTTTTATTTGAACGCAAAAGCCAATTTACGCTCCCTAAACCTCATCACTTGACTTTGGAAGATTTTGAATTGCAAATGATTGATGCCGGAGCCGAAGACTTTGAAAGCGATGGCGATTTTATCACCATTACGGCGGCAATGGAAGATTTTGGACTCTTGCAAAAAGCCCTTGACGACCTAAAAATTGAGGCACACGAAGCCGGTTTGTATCGCCTACCCACTACTCAAGTCAATTTGAATGATGAGCAATTTGCGCAGGTAATGCGTCTGATTGAAAAAATTGAAGATGATGATGATGTCCAAAAAGTATATCATAATTTGGCTATTGCCGAAAGCCAATTAAATCTTGAATATTGAATTGTCGGGAGATTAATTATATTTATCAAGCAGCCGCCAGAGCTTACAATCCATTCATTTTTAGTGTTTTATGCAAATCATACTCCACCCTTATACCCTACAATTGCGGCATTATTTCAAAATTGCCCGAGACGAGCGAAGCGAACAACCCACGCTCATCGTTGAGCTTCGAGACGGCGATTTGAGTGGCTTCGGCGAGGCTACCACCAATCCTTATTATGGCATCAGCTACGACAATATGCGGACTTGCTTGCAAAAGGCTGCCGATTATTTGCTTGATTATCAGTTGTTTACGCCCGAAAGATTGTGGGAAGAAACCAAGTATTTTTTTCTTAATAATCCTTTTGCCCAATGCGCCCTCGACGAAGCCGTATGGGATTTGTACGGACGCAAAAAAAAACAGCCTTTGTACCAAGTATGGGGCTTGGATTTGGCAACAATGCCCCAAACCAACTATACCATTGGCATTGATACGGTAGAAAATATGGTCAAAAAACTCCAAGAAATGCCTTGGGATTTATACAAAATCAAGCTTGGTACCGAAGATGACCTCCTGATAATCAGGGAGTTACGTAAGCATACTTCGGCTGTTTTTCGAGTAGATGCCAATTGTGGCTGGACACCCGAACAGACCATCAAAAATTCATTTGAATTGAAAAAATTGGGGGTGGAATTTATCGAGCAACCTTTGCGTGCCGACAATTGGGAGGGTATGAAAGAGGTTTATCAACACTCGGAGCTGCCTTTGATTGCCGATGAAAGTTGTATTGTGGAGACCGATGTGGAGCAATGCGCCGGCTATTTTCACGGTATCAATATCAAACTAATGAAATGCGGCGGCATCACTCCGGCGCGCCGAATGATTGAAAAAGCCCGCCAATTGGGGCTTAAACTAATGGTAGGCTGTATGACGGAATCTACAGTGGGCGTTTCGGCAATTGCTCATTTGGCACCTTTGCTCGATTATGTAGATATGGACGGACCGCTTTTGCTCAGTAATGACATAGCCTCGGGAGTGCAAATAAAGCGCGAAAAGCTGGTATTTGCGACTGAAAATGGCACGGGAGTTCAATTATTGGAAGCCACAAATAATTGATAATCAGACTCTTGCAAAAAAAATACTTCTTCGTCCGTTTTTTACAAATTGCTTGGTGCAACTCATTCAAACGGGCGAAGAAGCATTGTCAGCGTATAATCAATTGATTATCAATATTTTGCCTACTTTCCGCCGGTATTTTTTTCTTTCATTTCCTGAAATTTCGAAGCCGTAGCTTTGCGCGGGAAGGTATTGTTTTCGGTATCAATATCAGCAGTTTCCAATTCAGGGTCTAAGACAAATTGTGCCACTTCTTTATTCGTAATAAATGCCCGATGAATTGTATGCGGATTTTTGCGCCATACTTCGGCCGGAATCCGTACTGTTTCGCTCGTGCCGTCTTTGAATTTCATTTGCACAATCAGAGGCATCAACAAACCACCTAAGTTTTTAAATTGCACGCCATAAAAATACTGTTTATCGGTAAGCATTGCTTTGTCAATTTCACTCAAATCCATTCCAAAATTAGCCGCGCGTTTGATGCTTTCGTCAATGGCTTTTTTGTTCAAAGCCTTGGTTTTAATCAAAGTATCGGTACTTGCCACAATGGGAGTTTTTTCGTCGATTGGAATTTTAAACAACTGTACATCTTCAATCGAAATATCGCAAGGTTCGGTCGTAAAAAACCAGCCTCGCCAAAACCAATCCAAATCAACGCCCGAAGCATCTTCCATTGTGCGGAAAAAATCGGCTGGAGTCGGATGTTTGAAAGCCCAACGGCGGGCGTATTCTTTGAAAGCATAATCAAATAATTCGCGTCCCATTACGGTTTCACGCAAAATATTGAGCGCAGTCGCCGGTTTGCCATAAGCATTGTTGCCAAATTGCAGGATTTGCTCGGAGTTGGTCATAATCGGTACAAGGGTATTGGGGTCGCTCCGCATATAGCTCACAATCTTAGCCGCCGGACCTTGCGAAGACGGAAACGCGGTTGGATAATCTTTCTTAGCCCATTCTTGCTTAGGCACTTCACACTCGGTCAAGTATTGCATAAAAGTATTTAAGCCTTCGTCCATCCAAGTCCATTGCCGCTCGTCCGAATTGACAATCATTGGAAAGAAATTATGCCCTACTTCGTGAATAATGACCAAAACTACAAAATTTCGCACGCCATCGGGGATAGTGCCATCGGCATTGGGGCGACCGCCATTGAAGCTAATCATTGGATATTCCATTCCGCCACGTACCACGCCATTGACCGAATAAGCCACCGGGTAGGGGTAGTCAAAAGTATAGCGCGAATAGACTTGCAAGGTCAAGCCAATAGTGCGCGTAGAATAATGCCCCCAAAGCGGATTTGCCTCTTTGGGATAGAGCGACATTGCCATTACTTTTTTGCCATTCACATCTACGCCCATTGCATCCCAAATGAATCGGCGCGAACTTGCCCAAGCAAAATCGCGCACATTTTGGGCTTTGTATTTCCAAGTTTTGGTGTTTTTGCTTTTAGATTTAATCGCTTGTTCCGATTCGGCTTGGCTCACAATCAAAACGGGGTCTTTGGCATTTTTGGCTTGCTCAAGGCGTTTGATTTGTTCGGCTGTCAATACTTCTTTGGAGTTTTGCAGTTCGCCGGTCGCCCCAACAATATGGTCAGCCGGAACGGTCAAATCTACTTCATAATCGCCAAAAGTAAGGGTAAACTCACCTGCGCCCAAAAACTGCTTGTGTTGCCAACCGGCGGCATCATAATACACTGCCATTCGGGGAAACCATTGCGCAATTTCGTAAATAAAATTGCCGTCTTGTGGAAAATACTCGCAACCACTACGTCCGGCGCGCATTACTTTAAAACTCCAATCCAAAGAAAAAGTAAATACGCCCGTTTTAGGTTTCATAGCTTGGGGCAATTCAATCCGCATCATTGTTTTGACAATGGTATATTTCAACAAATTGCCATTTTTGTCTTTGACATTAGAGATTTTATACCCGCCGTCCGAGTTAATAGAACGCACATAGTTGATGATTTCGAAAGAAGAATTTTCATTCAATTTCAAATCGCCGGTTTTGGGAGTGTCGGAGTCTTTGTCGTAGAGGTTTTGGTCAAGTTGCAACCAAAGGTATTTCAATTCATCGGGCGAATAATTATAATACGTAATGGTTTCAGAGCCACTAATGACTTGAGTTTCGTCATTTAGCGAGGCTTTGATTTTGTAATCGGCTTTTTGTTGCCAATACTCGTGTCCGGGCGCGCCCGAAGCCGTGCGGTAGTTATTGGGCGTAGGCAAATCTTCGCCTAGTTGTTCAAACTTTGAACTCATATAGGGCGGGTCATACTTTTTTTGGGCAAACCCCAAGCTGGTTGTAATGAAGAATAGGAGAATTAGACACTTTTTCATAGTTTTTTTGTAAATTTCAAATCCTTAATTGTCAAATCAAATTTCATAACTACCTGATAATCAAGTATTTAACCTTTTATTTAATCTTAAATCGGCAAGTTAATGCTTTAGCCGGATTTTTTGGGCAGATTTTACCAAAATGTTTGCCGGAATAGATGTTAAAAATTGGATATTTGCTAAATAATTGATTATCAACCACTTAACAAAAATCAAAATCCGATCAATCAAAAAACAAATCCCACAAGATTGTCCAACATTTTTGTAAGATTTTGGTTTATTTTATAAAAAATGTCGATATTTAGGCTTTTAAACCCAGACAAATAAACAATTAAATCTTTGATAATCAAATATTTATAAAAAATATCCACCCCAAAACGTGTGCTGTAGATGAACCAAAAAACCACTCAGCCTTTTACCAACTCATCAACCTGCCCTTCGTGTGGGCGTACTCAAATGGGGAAATTTTGTGCTGATTGCGGCGAAAAACGCATTGAGGCGCAGGATTGGTCATTGTGGCATTTTGGCAAGACTTTTTGGGCGGGTATTACCAATTTTGATTCGCAGTTTGTCCGCAGTTTTTGGTTTTTATTGTTTTTTCCGGGTTGGCTTACCCAAAAATATTGGCAGGGCGAGCGCGTCCAATACCTCAAACCAATTCAAGTTTTTTTGGCTTGCAACGTGATTTTTTTCTTCTTTTTTCCAATGATTTCAGTGTTTTATGCGAGTGTTGATGAGATGATTACGGGTTACAAAGACCCCAGCAATTACAATTATTCGTTTTATGATTTTGAGAAAAACCTTGTGCAAAAAGCCCAAAAACTCAAAATAGCTCCCAATCAACTCGCCCAAAAAATCCAAGTATTAGCCAATACCACTTCTAAAATTTGGATGTTTGTCTTATTACCTTTGTGGGCAATTGGGGTTTATGCGATTTTTTGGCGCAAAAATCCTTATTATGTTGCCCACTTGGCGTTTGTACTGCATTGTTTTGCGTTTTATTTGTTGCTCTATACAGTTTATTTTGAAGCCATCTTCCGACTGGTCCGCGAGGCTTATGTGAGCGACTACGAAATTATGGCTATGTATCTGCTTTATCTGGGGTATATCATTGGGGCGGTACGGCGGGTTTATGGGCTAAATATCTGGAAATCAACGGTTTATGGCTTTTTATCCTTGGTCATTTATGTATTTATTTTCTTGTGGTATCGGCAGGCTGTTACTATTTTGTGTTTGGAGTGGATTTGAGATGAACTTCGGCAAATTTTACAATTTTGCCGAAGTTGAACGCTCTGAAATAAGCAAAATCTTGCCTCAGTGTTTAATAAAAAAATCTTTCTGTGATGATTTTGCCATCTTTTACTTCATACAAGGCTATTTCTTCCATTGTCATTCTTGGGGAGTCTTTGAGCTTGATGTCCATAGTCATCGCTACGGAGAAAAAATTTCCGGCTATTATCGGCTCACCGACTATTGCCGAATGGAGTTGCTCGACACTGTTGAACCATTCTTCATCTTTTTGGCGAATGGCTGACAAACCTTGGGTGCGGGCATTGGGATAACGCTCGGGTTCGAAGCTCTCGGATTCTTCGGTATAAAACTCCTCGCGGGCTTGGGAACTCTGTCCGGCACGACAAAGCTCAACTAAGCGATTGGCAACTTCTTGAATACTCATCATTTATATTTTTAAATTTTTAGCAAAATAAACAAATTATTTCAATAATCGCTTCTAATTTACTTATTTTTTTATAAAAATTTTAAAAAATAAACATTTTATACCTTAGCCATAAAAAAACCCGTGATAAATCAGGCAATCCATACGATTTATCACGGGCATTGCCCCTGCTTGCTCAAGCCTAGTTTGCGCCAAAAGGATCGGGGTTAGTTTTTTGGGTAAAGATGGAAATAATCGCCGATACTATCAGCCCAAATATGGCACTGCTGACGAGACTCATCAAAAATAGCCAGTGTGGTTGAAAAAACCACTCATAAAACTTCATTATTTGTTCAATCTGCTCATCATTGATGCTGGGTTGTTTCTCGAGTTGTTCACGGGCTAGAGTCAGCATATTTTTCAATAAGTTGGCATCAATGAATGTCATATAGATAATGCTAAAAATACCCGAAATAATGCCCCCAATTACGACCATTACCACGCCCAAGCCCAAGCCCTGCGAGTATTCCATAAACCCGCCGTTGTTTTTTTTGAACTCGATATGCGCCCAAACAATTGCCCCGATGATGATAAGCCATACCAAATAACCCATATTGGGATTCATAGTCAGCCCCGCAAAGTTGATGATAAGGCTATAGATAACCATTACCAAGCCGTACACCAAGCCAGCGCGAAGTCCCATTTTGCCCACACTGATCTTTTCGGTTTCAATTTTTTCGCTTTCTTCCAACATATACTTGTTTTGTAGTTTGATTGATTTTGAAACATTAGTTGGAATAGCGCAAAAAATATTACATTTGATTGAGTAATTCTTGCAGTGGGTAAAATAAAAAAACATAAATAACTGATTATCAATGAGTTATAAAAAATTACCCTTTTCGCAAAATTGTATCGCAGGCTTCCCCCCCGCGCGCAAGTAGCATTAAGTTGAGGTGAATATCTTGAGAAATATTAAAAAAGTACAAAAAATTAAATTTTTAAAAAAACAAGCCAAAATCTCCCCAAGCCGTCATCCTGCGTGGAACTTTGTTAAATTGTTACCACTTAGAATTTTCCTATAATTAATTGAAAATCAACGAATTATAATTTCACTCCTCCTTCGGATGGGCAGGGGGAGGCTGCAAAAAGTCCACAAAGTTCCACTCAAGATGACGTAGTTGTGTTATTTTTATTGGCTCAATTTTTAAATTAACTAATTGATTATCAGTATTTTATGCATTTCTAAAAAAATTATATTAAATATTTATTATATTAAAATAATACAATTTTATTTTAAACATAATTTATAATTTACCGAAAAAATGTGCTTTTTACATTATAATTAGCTGATTATCAATTAGTTATAAAAATATTCACGTTATTTAATAACCAGAACACTCAGCTTTTTCTTATTAACAAAACATTCAATCGGGCTAGGCTAACCAAAGCCGCGCTAATCCGTTAGTAAGAGTAGCTAAAATAATAAAGTGTCTTTTTATGAAAAAATTAAAATTAGGGCTTCTTTTGGTTTTTGTGCTAGTATTTTATATCAATTTACCGGCTCAAAGTTCGTTCCGCGAAGCCGAAAAACAACGCCTCCGCGAAGAAAAAGCCCGCAACAAAGCCCTCAAAAAATCGCCCCAAAAAGGCAAAAAAGCCGAAAAAGCCGAAGTCGAGCGTCCCGATTATTTAGAAAAACGCACCAAAGCCCGCAAGCGTGGCACCGATGTCCCCAAAGCCTCTGCCCGCTTATCGGCAGAAAGCAAACGGGTAAACAACAATCGCCAAAAAAACCGCAAAGGCTCGCAAGGCGTAACCAAAGCCGCCAAAGCTCAATCCAAAGCCCGAAAAAGATAGATTGCAAGCGGTTTTTTGCTAAAATAAAAAAGCCGTTAAGGAATGATTTAATTTTAAGATGTGCTGATGTGCTAATTAAAAACTTGATTATCAGGTATTTACAAAATACAAATTCTTAAGTTATTTTTTAATCGTTCCTAAGCTGTTGATAATCAAATACTTACAAGAAATTTTGTTTTTTAATCCCAAGCAAAACCGAAATGGATACAAGTCTATTTCGGTTTTGCTTTTTATAACCTATTCTCGGGGCAAATCAACTAAGCTCTTGGATGAGTTTTTTTTCGGTTGAGTTTAAGCCATATAAGTCAAATACCATTTCGTTGAGTGCGTTGTCGGTGGTTTGGAACTGATGTTCTAGGTCAAGAACCATTTTTTGAGCTTGTTCAAAATCTTGCTTGAGTTTGCGCAGGAGGGCGAAGTCAAGATTTGCCATAGCTTTGAGTGGTTTGGTTTTATCTACTTCGGAGATAAATGACTGAAAATCAAGCAGATACCATTTTTCAAGTTTGGTGTTGATTTTGGCAGGTCGATGCTCGGTAGGCAACAATTGCCAATAATCTTTTTGCAAGGCTTGGCTTTCGGCTTGCGCTTGTAGCAAAATATCTACCTTTTGGATAAAGGGCTGTTGTTCATTTTTTCCAATATCCATAAAGGTTAATAAACCCAAATGAAATAATTTGACTTGCGCTAATGCCTCTCCTTTTTCAGGATTTATAGTCCAGTATAAAAAATTATTCAATTTAGAATTAAGCAAAGCCAAAATATATTTAAGCGAAAATCTATCATCTTTACTCAAAATAATATGCGTATTATCACGCATTACAAAGGGTGAGGTAATGTAAGTACCAATAATTGAGTCGGCGGTTTGTCTAAAAATTAGCTTTTCAGGTTTTTCAAAAATAAGTTTTTCTCTTGGGGCGGCTAACCATTCGCCATAACTTATCCAAGAATCATTTTGCCAAAATAATTGGTAGCGATGAAAAAGACTTCCGCCAATGAGTGGCACAAAACTGCTATCTTTTTTTATGTGCGAAGTAAAAGGCTTTTCAGCGAGTATTTGAGCAGTTTGGGGAGGTGAGCCTTTCCCTACTTCATAAGGTTTAACTCCATTTTTTATTTCAAAATAATCTTTTATCAACAACGAATTAGTTTTTATTTTATCAATTAGTTGATAAATTTTATCATCTAAATACAAGTTGATATAGTTTTGACTATGCAAAGTTTCAAACTGTACGAAATTATTTTTGATTATTTTTTCTTGATTCTTGACTATTAAATGGATTGGGTAATTGTGAGGAGTGTGATTATCCTTTTTCAAAATCAGTGTATCACAATCTACGGTAGCGTCAGGGAATATTTTTTCTAAATGTTGAATAATCTTTAAAAATTTAGCATTTGAAAGTAAGGTTTTTCGGAAGTTTAGCCCACTTTCTACCAAACGCCAAGTATTGGGGGTTATAAACCCTAAAATGCCTTGATCTTTCAATAATGTGAATACCCCCAAAAGATAAAAAAACACATAAGTATCTGAAAATGAGGGATTTATATTGTGTTTTTGATATTGAGCTACAATAAATTTTTGTTCTTGATTGCTTAAAATTGCCCCATACGGCGGGTTTCCCACTACCACATCAAAGCCCCCGGCTTGCATAATTTCGGCAAAAGCAGTTTGCCAATCAAAAGCCAAATCTCCGGCAAGGGCGGGGTCATCAATCAAAGAGTTACCAACTTGAATATTTTTGTCCAAATTAGCTAGCGGCTCTCTTTTGGAGGCGGTTTTGAGCCAGAGCGATAGGCGAGTGATTTCTACACTTTCGGGGTTCAAATCTACACCAAATATATTGCGACTGATGATTCGCTTGCGAATAATCCAGTCGGCATCTTCATCACTATCGCCAAAGCTCAAAGCAGTGGTTTGCGATTTTCCGTTGGAGTTGGGTGCAGACTCGCGGAGGCGGCGCATTTCGGGTTTTAGGATTTGTGTCCATTCTCGATACAAATAATCAAAAACCTGGTTCAAAAAAGCTCCCGAACCACAAGCGGGGTCTAGCACTTTGATATTGAGCAAGATAGCGCGATATTCTTCCCATTTTTTTAATTGCTCGGCGCGCTCGCTGGGGGTTTGGGCGGGTTCGGCAATTTGGTTGATACCCAGCCGGTCTTTGTGTTCATTGAGCCAGCCGCCTACGGCTTCTTCTACAATGTATTGCGTGATATAAGCGGGGGTGTAGTAGATGCCATCGCGCTTGCGCTTGCCGGTTTTTTCGCCAAGGTTTTGCCATTCCTTGCCTTCTGTGCCAAGCGAAGTTTGGGCTTCAATTTGTTTTTTGAGTTCTTCTAAATCCGTAATAGATTGTTCAAAAATATGCCCTAAAATATTGATGGGCAAATCACTTTCATAATCATAGCGGGTGAGTTGGAGCAGTTTTTCTACTACGCTATCTTTTACCTTGATTTGCTCGAGCAAAGGGTTTTGGCGAAACAAACCTCCGTTAAAAGGCGGCACTCGGTCTTTGATACCATAGTCCATAGCCCCAAATAGGGCTAAAAGCTCTTCCCAAAGCGGGTTCTCGATAGGCTTGTAAGTAAGTTTGGCTACATTTTGCAGTTCATCAAATACCCGTGCCGAAATCAACCAATAATCTTTGGCAAAGCAAATAAAAATTAATCTATCAATCAGCAACTGCGTGATAGTCAATAAGTTAAGCGGGTTTTGTTGCGGATTTAATTGAATCAACATTTGCACCACTGCCCGCCTTACTTGGTCATATTCAACATAAAAATCTTTTTCAATTTTGGCTTCTTGGCTCAGTCGGTTTTCAAATAATTGCTCGGTGGTAGAGTTGCCTTTATCCTCGGCAAAAAAACGCCGACAAGCCAGCAAAAAGTGGAGTTTTCGGAGTTGAAAATGCGTAATATCGTGTTCGGTTTTTAATAAATCGGCAATAATAAACCTTTCGTATTTGTTCATATCACCTTGCCAATACAGGCGGATTTCCAAAAAATCGGAAACAATTACCCACTTACAATTACCGCCCATTTTGGGGGCATAGCCAAAGGCTTGTTGCACCGGCGAGCCTTTCAAATCGCTTCGGTTTTGGGGTTTATCCAAATTGGTTCGAGCATCTTTGAGTTCAATTACGGCGCGAATGTCGCCTTTTTTTTCGCCTTCGGTCATCTTAAAAAACCCTAAAACCGCATCGGGTTTAGTGCTATCAATATGGGTTTTTTGCTCATCCTCGAGTTGCCAAGTATCTCCGCTTCTGGGGTATTCTAAAACAGTTTCAAAAAAAAATCTTAAAAAACGCCCTCTTTCAGCTTCTTCTTTGGCTTTGAGAATCCGTCCGTTTTGTATATCATTTTGCCATTCCTCAATTGTTTTTACTTTGTGGGCATAGTTAGGTATATCTTTATCGGGCAGATAATTTTTTAATATTTCACGTACTTGCTTGGGCGAAAAAAGCGGATTTTGCATAAATTAGTAGCTTTTGCCGAAAAAATTGGCGAACAAATTTACAAGTTTTTTTTTAAATAGAGAAAATAAGTATCACCGACCGTAGGTAATATTTTTAAAATAAAGTAAACAATTAATAAATATAACTTATTGATAATCAACGATTTGTGTAATTCCTAATTCGTAATTATTAATTCCTAATTCCTAGTGTTCAATAAATAATAATTTGTCGGTTTATCTAATTCAAACTTTTGAAATAATTGGTACTTTTTAACCACAAAGAACCCTAAGAAATACAGCCACAGAGTCGCACAGAGCCATTCTCTTGGTGTTACTTTGTGCAAAACCTTTGAGAGCTTTGTGGTTAAAAATAGATAGGAGACAAGGGGTGCATTTCAAATTTACTACCTATCACCCTCTCTTTCGGAGAGGGCAGGGTGAGGCAAAAGAAACGCGTAAATTTGAAATGCGCCCGAGACAAGGCTAATTAAGTTTTATTGAACACTAGGTCTGATTTTTATTGACCAGCCATCGATTATCCGCCGGAGGCAAGGGGTAGGGAGTGATTTATAAAAATAACCCTGATTGGTAGCTGATTCTAAAATCTCTGCGCTACTTTTGCGCATTGATTAAACAAATTTTGCTTTGAGTCGAGTTTTATTTATTTCTTACGATGGAATGACCGACCCTTTGGGTCAGTCGCAGGTTTTGCCCTATTTGGTGGGCTTGAGCCGCGCCGGTTATCAGATTACGTTGTTGAGTACCGAAAAAAAAGAAAATTTTGCCAAACGCCAAGCCATTATCCGGCAAATAACCGCCGAAAACAACATTGATTGGCAATATATTTTTTATACCAAAAAACCACCTATACTCTCTACCCTTTACGATGTGTTTCGCTTGCGCCAAAAAGCTCGACAACTGCATCAAAAACTCAATTTTCAAATCATTCATTGCCGGAGTTATATTTCGGCTTTGGTAGGCTTGGCTTTTCGGCAAAAAGCCAAACTTATTTTTGATATGCGGGGTTTTTGGGCTGATGAACGGGTAGATGGGGGTTTGTGGGATTTGAAAAAACCGATTTACAAACAAGTTTATCAGTATTTTAAAAAAAAAGAAAAAGAATTTCTCCAAAAATTTGACTACACCATCAGCCTTACCGAGTGTGCCAAGCAGGAGATTTTGAGCTGGAATCTGCCCCAATGCTCACCCATTCAAGTCATACCTTGCTGTGTAGATGTGGAATTGTTCAAAACTCAAAGCCCCGAAAACTCAACTCAAGCCGAGGACGGCATCACAAGCAATACGCATAACTTCTTTACTATCAGCTACTTAGGCTCATTGGGTACTTGGTATATGCTCGAGGAAATGCTGGCGTTTTTTAAGCGTTTGTTGCTGTATAAGCCCTTTGCCAAGTTTTTGTTTATCACGCCCGACGACCCGCAAATGATTTTGACGCAAGCCGAAAAAATGGGTATTCCGAGCAAACATCTCGAAATCAAATCTGCCGAGCGCAAAGAAGTACCGACTTATTTGGCAAAAAGCCAAGTGTCTTTGTTTTTTGTCAAGCCGATGTATTCCAAGAAAGCCTCCTCACCTACCAAAATGGGTGAGATTTTGGCTATGGGTATTCCTATCATTGCCAATACGCAAGTTGGTGACAATGAGTATTTGTTTGAAAAATACCCTTGTGGCATATTGGTTGAGAATTTCTACCCCCGTACTTTTGACCAAGTCATTTTGCAGTTAGATGATTTGCGCAATATTCCGCCCGATGAATTGCGCCAAGCCGCCCTCGATTATTTTAGTCTGGACAAAGGCATCGAGTTGTATCGGCAAGTATATCAAAATTTAGGTTGAGGATATAAGTAGATGATGTAAGACCAAAGACCATTAACCAGAGCCTACAGTTTTATCGCTTATCTATAAGTATTTGATTATCAGTTATTTATACTCTTTTTTTCTTTTAAATAATTGATTATCAAGTATTCATAAAATTGTAAACCAGCCTTTAGGCTGTGGGAGGCACAGCCTAAAGGCTGGTTTACATCGGCAATTCCCACTGTATAAATTTTAAACGAATGTTTGATTTTTTAGAATATTTACAAATAGTTTTTCTGTAACTAATTGATAATGAGGTACTTATAAATTTACTTTTGCTACAATTTTCTTTTTTTCTTGATAAAAAAGAAACAACGAAACCAAGCAACCCTACACTATCCTGAGTTTTTGAACCAAAAGCCGAAAATTCGCTTGGTCGCTCGCTGAAGCTCGTTTCAAACCGAATTTTTGCGGCTTTCGTTCCAAAAATTCTAGGGTTTCGCTAAGGGCAATTTAATGAAAAAATAGGTTCTTCACCACTTTTCAGGAATTGCCTTCGGCAATTCCATTGAATTCTGAAAAGCTCTCGCTTTTCAGTGATTCTGAACATTACCAAGCAAAATGA
>JALONJ010000052.1 GCA_025455045.1 Microscillaceae bacterium
TTTCACCAAGCTATCGCTTGGTTCATTAATGCTCAGAATCACTGAAATTGATAAATTTCAGAAAAAAGATTTTCACTCCTGAAAAGTGGTGAAGAACCCTAAAGGAAAGCTAATCACCTGATTATCAAGTATTTATAATATTAAGCAAATAAAAATAGAATAGATGCGCAAAAATTGTAGATTGGGTTTAAATTATTGATTATCAAGATTTTATAAGTATTTTTCAATTTACATATACTCGCTTTGCCCAATCAATATACATAGTAGTTTCGTCTTTGCTAATGCCCATACTCTCGGCTATTTGATAGATAACCTCTTTTTCTTGATGCACAAATTGCCCATCAACGAAGCCTATGCCTATCAGCTCCATCAAAGCCGAAACCTTGGACTTGCTAGAGACAAACATATCGCATAATTCACGGATGCTCAACGAATCGGGCAAGTAATCAATGCCTTCATCGGAAAGTTCCAATTCACGTTTCATTGCTTCCAAAAGGGTTTGTTCTTCTTTGGCAATGGTACTATCGGCAGAAATGACTCGGCGGGCTAGAGTCAAATAGGCTGATTTTTCTTCGGGTTTTAGTAGGTTTAAAAACATAGTAATTATTTTGGGGGTATTGGGTGTGTGTAATTCAATTAATTATAAAATTAAACACTATTAATCGGGTGTCCCCATAATTTAATTTCAAATTTAGTGATAAGATGCAAAAAAATTACATCTATAAAATATTTTTATTGGAAAATAATCCAAGTAGTTTTTTAATGCAAATATAATCAATTGATTATCAAGTATTTAAAAGAATTACTCAGCAAGATTTAAGGGGCTTTGCCCCACAACAAATTGAAGCAAAATTGAGGGATAGATTGGTAATTACGGCATTTAATCCTTAGTTTTGGTGCGGTATAGTCGTGTTCATCACAAGTTGCTGGTTTTGAAATAAGAAATTCGCTCTAGTACACGCAAAATTGGAATACAAATAACAAATTTATTTCTCAAACATTTAAAAATATAACTAACTGATTATCAATTACTTACAATATTTTGCAAACCAAACATCATTCTTTAACAAGATTTCGCAAAAGCTTAATAATCAGGTACTTATATCATTTCTATCAATTGAATTACAAAAATATTGGGCATAAATTAATTTTTCTTGGATATGTGGATAAAAATTTCCCACGCAATACTACAATATCGCCTCGTTATTTTGCTGGGGCTGGTAGGGCTTACCGCTTATTTTGCCTATTTGAGTCGCTATTCCGAACTTAGCTACGATTATACTTCGGCTGTCCCTTCCGATGACCCTGAGCTATTGTATTTCAATCAATTCAAAAAACTTTTTGGTGATGACGGCACCGTAATGGCTATAGGGTTGAAGGATAAAAAAGCATTTGAATTGGCTCATTTTCAAGCACTCAAGCAACTGTCGCAAGCCATTGCCAAGCTCTCGGGCGTAACCCAAGTACTTGCCCTGCCGCAATTGCAATATTTGGAAAAAGACACTACCCAAAAACGTTTTGTAGCCAAAGCTCTCTTCCCTACGGCATTAGCCAGTCAAAAGCAATTGGATACTTTATTGCAAAAAGCCTATCAACAAAAATTTTACGAAAATTTACTTTTTAACCCCAAAAACGGAGCTACGCTCATTTTGGCAACCATCGACAAGCGAATCTTAGACTCTCCAGCCCGTAGCCAACTTCTCAAAAACATATTGGCTTTGGGCGCAGATTTTAAAGAAAAAACCGGCATTGAACTATACTATGGCGGTTTGCCGCACATTCGGAGCGTAGTCGCCGGCTATGTGCAGGTCGAGCTGCGTCAGTTGTTAGTGCTTTCGGGTATTGCTACTGCCTTGATATTATTTTTCTTTTTCCGCAGTTTGGTGGCTATCATTGTGCCTTTGTTGGTAATTGCTACGGTGGTGGTGTGGTCTTTGGGCATTATGGTCTTGCTCAATTACAAACTCACTTTGCTCACCGGACTACTACCCCCAATTTTGGTGGTTATTGGAATTCCCAATTGTATATATTTGCTGACCAAATACCACCAAGAGTACCAGCGCACCCGCGTAAAATTGGTAGCCCTGGCACATATTATCCAAAAAATCGGCTTGGTTACTTTTATGACCAATATCACTACGGCAATTGGTTTTGGCGTATTTGTGTTTACCGACAATGTGATTATCCGGCAGTTTGGGGTGATTTCGTTTTTGAGTGTATTGGCAACTTTTGTGGTCAGTTTGCTTTTGTTTCCTATCCTATATTCTTACCTGCCGGCTCCTTCGGCTCGTCATACCAGACACCTCGACCGCAAGCCTTTGCAAAAAATGTTGGCTTTTCTCGAGACCGCAGTATTTAATTATAAATCAGCCATTTACATCATCGTAATTGCTTTGGCAGTGGTTTCGCTGGCTGGAGTTTGGCAAATCAAAGCCGTGTCGTATATGTTGGATAATGTTCCCAACCATAGTAAACCCAAAAGCGATTTGCAATTTTTTGAACAAAACTTCAATGGTTTGATGCCTTTGGAAATTTTGGTCGATACCAAAAAGAAAAAAGGCGTAATGTCGCTGCAAAACCTTCGCAAAGTCGATGAACTAGAGCAAAAACTTGCCGAAACCCAGCTTATCGGTCGCCCAATATCCATCGTCAATCTGACCAAAGGGGCTACTCAAGCCTATTACAATAATAACCCTGAGTTTTATAACTTGCCTAGCAATCGAGATAGGGTGTTCATTCTCAACTACTTACAAGGTGGGCAAGATACCACCGGCGCGCGCCTCTTGCGCACGATGGTGGACAGCACCGGGCAGAAAATGCGTATTTCGCTCAAGGTTGCCGATGTAGGTTCAATGCGCCTCGATTCTTTAATCAATCAAGTCATTAAACCCAAAATTGCCGAAGTCTTTGGCGGTACTAAAACTGAGGCAACCGTTACCGGCACTACTTTAATATTTATCAAAGGCAATATTTATTTGATTCGTAGTTTGGAAAGCAGTTTGATGCTGGCAGTAGTTTTGATTGGTTTGATAATGGCGACTTTGTTTGGTTCTTTTCGAATGATTTTGATTTCGATTATGACCAATCTTTTGCCTTTGATTATCACCGCCGGTATGATGGGCTATTTCAATATCCCGCTTAAGCCTAGCACCGCCCTCATTTTCAGCATTGCATTTGGCATTGCTGTTGATGATTCTATACACTACTTGGCACGCTACCGGCAAGAATTGAAACTCCACAATTATCACGTGCCTACTGCCGTGCGCATTGCCCTTCACGAAACCGGTACGGGAATGTTTTATACCTCGATTGTTTTGTTTTGCGGATTTATTGTCTTTGTGTATTCCGACTTCGAAGGCACTTTGGTCTTGGGTTCGCTTACGGCTACCACGCTCTTGGTGGCAATGGTGGGCAATCTAGTTCTGCTACCGGCACTTTTGCTCACTTTTGATGACGGGAGGTACGCAAAAAAGTCGCAATGGATTGATTATTATGATGAAAATTTCCATTTTGAAGCCGATGATGAAGAATTGGATATTTCCTTGATTAAAAAAGCCTCGGCTAGTTCTGCGGATAACGGGGAGTTTTGAGTGAGATTTTTTGCGGATTCCTTATCTGCTATAAAAATTGTGTTGGACGGAATGAAATTGCAAGAATCAAGGGTACAAAGCATTAATTTAACGTGAATATTTTGAAATATATCAAAAAAATACAAAAAATTAAAGTTTTTAAAAAAAATCCAAAATCCCCCCAATCCGTCATCCTGAAAGGAACTTTGTTAAATTGCTACCTCTTAGGATTTTTCTGTAATTAATTGAAAATCCTCCAAAGGCGGACACGGTCAATGCCTTGTAAATTCCCTCTTGTATTCCTCCCTCTCCTTCGGAGAGGGCTGGGGAGAGGCTTTGGGGGCTAGGGGGAGGCTGAAAAAAGTCCACAAAGTTTCAAGCAGGATGACTTAGTTGTGTTTTTTATTGATTCAAAATTTATTTCATTAACTAATTGATTATCAGTATTTTATATGTTTTTACAAAAATCATATTAAATATTCATCATATTAAAATAATACAATTTTATTTTTGAAACAATTGATACTCCACTGAAAATAGTAAGCTTTTGTGATATAACTATCTCATTATCAAGTATTTACTAAAATATTCACGTTGATTAGCCAATCACCCCAAAACCTAGTAATATACAAAAATAACTTGGTTATTTTATAACTAATTGATGGTCAATGTGTTATATCAGTACATTAGTGCATTTTATTAATCTGTCCGCCTCTGGTGGATTAACTCATTACTTTTTTTTATAATTAACATTAAATAATGACCAAAAATCAACAATTTCGCTTGGCAAGTCGCCCAGTTGGAATGCCCAAACGAAGCGATTGGGATTTCGTAACTGATGATATTCCTCAACTCAACGAAGGTGAAATTTTAATCAAAACCTCCTTTATTTCCTTAGACCCCGCAATGCGCGGCTGGATGAATGATGCCAAATCTTACATTCCGCCGGTTGGTATCGGCGAGGTAATGCGCGCCGGTACTGCCGGAGAAGTAGTAGCCTCCCAAAACCCTGATTTTAAAGTCGGGGATAAAGTGAGTGGAGCTTGGGGAGTGCAAGAGTACGCCATAAGCAATGGCAAAGGTATCGTAAAAGTAGATGCTTCGTATATGCCTTTGGAGGTTTATCTAGGTACTTTGGGAATGCCCGGACTGACGGCTTACTTTGGATTGCTTGAGCTGGGCTTGCCCAAAGAAGGCGAGACTGTGGTAGTGTCGGGGGCTGCCGGAGCTGTAGGAATTGTGGTGGGGCAAATTGCCAAAATCAAAGGCTGTAGGGTAGTGGGCATTGCCGGAGGCAAAGACAAATGCGAATGGGTAGTCAATGAGCTAGGGTTTGATGCCTGTGTTGATTACAAAAATGAAGATGTCAAAAAAGGTTTGCGGGCGGCTTGCCCACAAGGAATTGATGTGTATTTTGACAATGTGGGGGGCGAAATCTTGGACATCGTATTGGCGCAAATCAACAAATATGCTCGAATTGTGATTTGTGGGGCAATTTCGCAGTATAACAATACCACGCCGATGCGCGGACCCAGCAATTACATTCAATTATTGGTCAAAAGTGCCAGAATGGAAGGCTTTGTGGTATTTGATTATGCAAAAAGATACCCCGAAGGCGTGATGCAAATGGCGCAATGGATGCGCGAAGGCAAATTGAAATCGCGCGAACACGTAGTAGAAGGCTTGGCGAATTTTCCCGAAACTTTGCTGATGTTGTTTGAAGGCAAAAACACCGGTAAATTGGTTTTGAAAATCTAAAGATGGGAGATTGCCAATTTCGGATTAGGGATTTAAGCTTTAATTATCCACTTGTATAGCTTTTTGCCCAAACAAGTGGATAATCTTGCAAAAGAAGGGTTTGGAGTTTTAAAAGAGGCTTGGTTTTGAAATTATAATTAATTGATAATCAGTTATTTATATAATTTCTAATGCCAAATTATTAATTCCTAATTCTTATTGATTATACTGGCTCATTACCTTATCTACCCCCAAAGTAGCAAAAGCCAAAATCATTTCACAAGCCTGATTGATAGGGGTAAGTAAATCATCTAATTGCGTTTGGGAAAAATTGCTCAAAACATAATCGGCTTGTTTGCCTTTGGGATAGTCGTTGCCTACGCCAAAACGTAGTCGGGCATATTCTTGAGTTCCCAATACTTGCTCGATATTGGTCAAGCCATTATGCCCGCCCGAAGATCCCTTGGAGCGCATCCGCAAGGTAGCGTGGGCAAGGGCTATATCATCAACAATTACCAACAAATTTTCCTTAGGAATTTGCAATTCTTGCAACCAATAATTGACTGCCTTGCCACTCAAATTCATATAAGTATTGGGTTTGAGTAGGTGAAGTGTGCGCCCTTTGTGCTTGATTTCGGTTTTTTCGCCCAAGCGCGCCGTTTGAAAAGTGGCATTGTGTTTATCAGCCAATTGGTCTAATACCAAAAAACCGATGTTATGACGAGTTAGTTCATATTCCGCCCCCGGATTGCCCAAACCAACAATTAAATATTTCATTGGAAAAAAAATTAAATTTATGAAATCATCAACCAAGAGAGATATTTGATAACTAATTGATTATCAAGCTCTTGTGTTTTTATAGTAAAGTGTAGGGGATTTTAAATTTTTTTTGAAAAAAATCCCCACCCATTTGCAAATATAAGATTCTTACCTCACTTTTTTTGCTTATAAAGCGGTACAGTACTGCAAGGCTCACCATACATCAGGCTACTCACATAAGGGCGCAAAAGGCGAGTGATTTCGACATACGCCGAAGTCGGCACCGGATATTTGCTACAACCCTTGATGACTACTTTTTTGCCTTCATAAGCTTGCGGATTGATTTTTGCCAGAGCCTGTTGAAAAATAGCCTGCTCCAAATCCGACAAATCGCCAAAAACCACCAATTGGGCATAAGGTTCTAAATGAATAGCCAACAGCATATAAGCCCAAGTAGGCACAATAGCCTCAGTAGAGCAATTTACTGCCACAAATTTGGCTTGGTATTGACTCCAATCGTGATTTTTTAGGAAATCTCGAAAATCTTTTTCTTTCAAAATCAAACCTTGAAAGAGGTTATCTTTCAAATCATACACCACCCGCTCGCCTTGAGGATAGAATTCCTCCAAATCCAAGCTCATCAGCGCGCTTTGCGCTACTCGATTTACAATTGTTTCCATTTTAGAAGTTGCAGATTTTTTTAATAAAAATTATTTAAGTAATTGATAATCAATAGGTTATACAAGTTTTTAGTTTTTCACACTTCACTTCTTTAGGAAAAAATACGGTTTTCCTAAAAACGCGTGAAGACAATCTTCCTTCTGAAATCCAAAATCCTACTCTCCCCCTTTCAAGTAGGCTTTAGCCTCGGCTTTCAAGCCTTCGTATTCGGCGGTTTTGAGGACTTTTTTATAATATTCTTTGGCTTTGGCGGCGTTGCCTTGCTCGTGCGCGATGTGAGCTAAACCGGCGTGGGCAAAAGCCTGAAAATCTTTGGTATAGCGTTTATCGGCTTTATTTACATTCAAAACTTTCAAGTATTCGGTTTGCGCCAAATTGAGATTTTTGTAATATTTTTCTTGAATTTGCCCTCTGAACAAATTGAAAGCACTTTGATACAAGGTCTGATTTTTTTGCCCAAATTTAGACAAATAAAGTTCAGCTTCGGCATATCTACCCAGCGTAATCAAAGATTCGCAATAGCGCACCCAAAAAAAAGGATTATTGGGATATTGATTCACCAATTGTTGCGCAGTAAGCCAAGCCTGATAATTATTTTGCTCATATTTGGCATAGATAGAAGTCAAGTATATCAAAGACTCTACTTTGCTAAACCTCGATTTTTGGCTGGCAATTTGCAAGTGTTCGAGTCCCTTCTTCTTGTCGCCTCCCGGAAAAAAAGCCATAAAAGGCTTGGCTATAGGGTGAGTTTCGGGGTATTGAACGGCATAATATTGATAAAGACCGGTCGTGAAATGAAAGTCGGCATATTTTTCGGTCAAATCGAAGCCTTTTTTCATATAAGTATAGGCATTTTTGCCATAACTAACCGAAGTCAAAAAATCGCCGCTTTCGGCTTCGTGAAGCGAGAGCAAACTATAAGCCGCCATAGCAAAATAAATACCTTCCAAATCGTTTTTGTTGATTTTTAATAAATTATGGGCGTATTGCAAGCAAAGTTGCAAGTATTGATTGTAGTGCGTAAACTCCGGCTGATTTTTTTGCAAGGGCAGATTTTCCCACGAAACCACATAAGCATTCAAAAATGGCACTACAGGGTGTTTGGCATATTTGACTTTGATTTGAGCAATCAAAGTTTTGGCACCGACAAAATCAAAATTATAAATTTTGTCCAAGGTTTGCGAAGCCATATTTTGTGCCGCCGCATCTTGCAATAGCTGGGCTGTGGCAATTTGCCAAGTAGCTAAAAAAAACCAAGCAACTAAAAATACTTTTTTCATAATATGTTATTTATCTCTACAAATTATATGGATTGGTGAGGGCAAAATTAAGGCACATTAGCCAAAATACCCACTTGTAAGCAAAACATTCCTATAGCCTCGATGGTTCGGATAAGAGGGGTATTTTGAATTTATGATAACTTCTATCACTACACTTTATGAAATTTGAGAGATATTTATAAGTGCCTGATTATCAATTAGTTATATTTTATATCGAAACAAAAACAAATAACAAAAGCTGCTTATTTTTGTAAGTATTTGATTATCAACAACTTAGATATATCTTAAGCCCTGTTCACAAGCCCGCTAGGCGCGTTTGGAAACGCGCAAGTAAGTCGTGCTAGGTTGGAAACCTAGCACAGTAGGGTAAGTCGTGCTAGGTTGGAAACCTAGCACAGTAGGGTGTTTTTTAAAAATATCATAAAATATTGATTATCAATGAATTATGAAATTAAACTTTTCAAAATACTGAAAAGTCCTTATCTTTGCCAATGCAAATCTCCCGCGATACCCTCTGGAAAGGCATCATTGAAGACCTTTTTGCTGATTTTCTCTTTTATTTTTACCCTGATTGGGCAAACAATGAAGTAGATTTTGAGCAAAAATTTGAGTTTTTGGATAAGGAATTAGATGAAATTTATGCTAATTCAGGATTCAAAAAACGCTATGCCGATAAATTGGTCAAAGTCCACTTAAAAAACGGTCAAAATCAATGGATTTTGATACATATTGAGGTACAAGGCTATGTGGACTTGGCGTTTCCGGCACGAATGTTTACTTATTTTTATCGCATCCGCGACCGTTGGCAAAAAGAAGTAATGGCTTTGGCGATTTTGACGGATGAGAAGCCAGATTTTCAACCCAATAAGTATGTTTATCAATACCAAGATACTTATTTAGAATATCATTTTGGCACTTTCAAACTTTTGCAAAAGACTGAAGATGAGCTGGATATAACTCAAAATCCTTTTAGCGTAGTGATGCTTACCGCTCAAAAAGCCTTGCAGAAAAAAAATCTCAGCGACCGCAAAATCTTGGATTGGAAAGTTAGTCTAGTCCGAAAATTGTACGCGGAAGGCTACGAAAGCGATAAAATCCGAAAAATATTGAACTTTATTCGTTATTATGTGCGTTTTAAAGAAGTAGCAACCAGTATAGATTTTGAAAAAAACATTGAATCTATCACCAAAAATCGTAAAAATATGGGTATCGAGGAAGCAATTTTACAAGAAGTTACAGAAAAAGCGGAAAAAAAAGGCATTGAAAAAGGCATTGAAAAAGGCAAATTAACCGAAAAAATATTGGGTATTCAGAAAGCTTTAAAACAAGGTATTTTATCTGAGGCAGAAATAGCCGATTTATTTGAAGTAAAGCTTGACTTTGTGTTTCAAATCAAAAATGGGGAAATAAAGTAAATGCCTGATAATCAAGTAATTACAAAAAAACAAGTAGCCAAAGCTACTTGTTTTTTGTTTTTGAGAAAAGTATAAGTCATTGATAATCAATGAATTATGAAATTAAATTTCTAAATCCTTAAATCCATTTAGTCCATTTCCAAAATCAAATCATCTTGCTCGACCATTGTACCGACAGGGAGAATAATATTTTTAATTTTGCCAACTTTGGTGGCAGTGATGGTGGTTTCCATTTTCATTGCTTCAATCACAAACAAAGGCTGATTTTCTTTCACCGCATCACCCGTTTTTACGAGTATTGTCCCTAATTTGCCTTGCAAGGGTGCGCCAATTTCTTGCGGATTGTTGGCTTGGGCTTTGCGATGGGCAATTTTTTGCACTTTAGCTTGGCGGTCTCGGACTTGGATTTGGCGAGCCTGCCCATTGAGTTCGAAAGTTACGGTACGAACCCCATCATTATCCGGCTCTAAAACATATAACAGCTTGACTATCAGGGTTTTACCTTCATCTAGGCGAATCAAAATCTCTTCGCGTGCTTGCAAGCCATAAAAGAAAGCCGTAGTGGGCAAAAACGAAACATCGCCAAACTCTTGTTTAAATGTATGATAACCTTCAAAAACCTTGGGATACAAGGCATAACTCAAATAATCTTCAAAAGTATATTCTTTGCCAAATTTTTGTTGAAATGCTTTAAATTCCGCCTCCATATCCACCGGCTCAAGGTATTCGTTGGGGCGTTTGGTGAGGGGCTGAATATCTTTGAGAATTATTTTTTGCAATTTTTCGGGAAAACCGCCGTAGGGTTGCCCCAAATCGCCTCTAAACAATTCAATGACCGACTCAGGAAATGATAAAGTCGCCCCTTTTTCATAAATATCTTCTTCGGTCAGGTTGTTTGAAGTCATAAACAAAGCAAAATCGCCCACTACTTTGGAGCTAGGCGTTACTTTGACAATATCGCCAAACATACGGTTGGCAATCACATAATTCTTTTTCATCAAACCAAATTTGTCGCCCAAACCGAGGGCAATTGCTTGGGGTTTGAGATTGGAATATTGCCCACCGGGTATTTCGTTGTCATACACTTCGGCGGTCGAGGCTTTCAAATCGGATTCAAAGGGATAGTAATATTCGCGGACATTTTCCCAATAAGTCGAAAATTCATTCAATTTACTCAAATTCATTGGATTTTCGCGCTCGTGTCCTTGCATCATTGCCACCGTCGAGTTGAAATTGGGTTGCGAAGTCAGCCCCGACATCGAGCCAATTGCCAAGTCAATCACATCTACCCCCGCTTCAATTGCCTTGAGATAAGTAGCAGATTGTACGCCTGCCGTATCGTGGGTATGCAAATGAATGGGAATGGCAATGGATTTTTTGAGTTCGGTAATTAGTTTTTCTGCCGAATAAGGCTTCAGTAAACCCGCCATATCTTTGATAGCCAAGATATGCGCGCCTTCGTCCTCGAGTTGTTTTGCCAAATCGAGATAATATTGCAAAGTATATTTGTGATTTGCCGGATTCAAAATATCGCCGGTGTAGCTGATAGCTGCTTCGGCTAGTGCGCCGGTACGCTCGCGCACAGCGCGAATACTCATTTTCATATTTTCGACCCAATTGAGCGAATCAAAAATTCGGAAAATATCAATGCCGTTTTCCCACGATTTTTCAATGAATTTTTCAATCAAATTATCAGGATAGGCTTTGTAACCCACGCCATTTGCCCCGCGCAAAAGCATTTGCAACAAAATATTGGGAATTTTTTGGCGAATTAATTGCAAACGCTCCCAAGGGTTTTCGTGCAAAAACCGCAAACAAACATCAAAAGTAGCCCCGCCCCAAACTTCCATCGAAAAAACTTCAGGATGGTTTTGGGCAAAACTTGAGGCAACTCGAATCAAATCCAAAGTTCTCACGCGGGTTGCCAGCAAAGATTGGTGGGCATCGCGGAAGGTGGTATCGGTATAATGAATAATTTTTTCGTTTTTGAGCCAATCGACAAATTTTTCGCGCCCTAGTTCGTTCAATTTATCTTTCGTGCCTTTTGGAAAGCCCTCAAACTTATGAAAATCCGGCACTTCGGCAAACTCAAATTTTTTGGTTTTATCTACCACTTTTACATCAGGATGCCCATTCACGACTACTTCTGCCAAATATTTCAATGCCCGCGAAGCCCGATTGAGGCGTTTGGGAATATTGAGCAGTTCGGGATAATTTTCAATAAATTTGACCGTAGCTTTGCCCGAAGTAAACTCCGGGTGCGAAATCACATTCAACAAAAAACCAATGTTGGTTTTTACGCCCCGCACTCTAAACTCCTCGAGCGCGCGCGTAAGTCGCTCGCTTGCCCCCCAAAGCGTGCGTCCGCGCGCCGTAACTTTGACCAACAAAGAATCAAAAAACGGCGAAATTCTTGAACCGGCGTAGGCGTTGCCCGCATCAAGTCGAATACCAAAACCACCTGCACTGCGATAAGTATTGATGATACCAAAATCGGGTTTGAAGCCTTTTTCGGGGTCTTCGGTCGTGATGCGGCATTGTACGGCATAGCCATTGGTACGCAAATCTTCTTGGCTACGAATATAAATCGGTTTATCACTCAATTTATAGCCTTGAGCAATCAAAATCTGCGAGCGTACAATATCAATGCCGGTTACTTCTTCGGTAATGGTATGCTCCACTTGCACGCGCGGGTTTACTTCAATAAAATAAACTTTATGGTCTTTATCGACCAAAAACTCGACCGTACCCACATTATTATAATTGACTTGTTTACAAATTTTGAGGGCATAATCATAGAGTTGTTGTTTGGTTTCGGCGGGCAAAGTGGGACTGGGCGCAATTTCTACTACTTTTTGAAAACGGCGTTGGACTGAGCAATCGCGTTCAAACAAATGCACCATATTGCCGTGATTGTCCGCCATAATTTGCACCTCGATGTGTTTGGGATTATCAATAAATTTCTCGATAAAAATAGTATCATCGCCAAAGGCTTTGGCGGCTTCTTGGCGGGCTTCATTAAATGATTTTTCTAGTTCTTGGTCATTGTTTACTACCCGCATTCCGCGCCCGCCCCCACCGGCGGAGGCTTTGAGAATAATGGGATAGCCAATGCGATTTGCCTCTTTTTTAGCAATTTCAAAGGAAATGAGCTTCTCTTGGCTGTCTTCAATCAAAGGCACTTGGGCTTGTTTGGCAATGACTTTGGCAGACACCTTGTCGCCGAGGGCTTCCATTACTTCGGGTTGCGGACCGACAAACACAATCCCTTCCTCGCGGCAACGGCGCGCAAAATGGACATTTTCGGACAGGAAACCATAGCCCGGGTGAATGGCATCTACTTCGTAGCGTTTGGCAGTATTGATAATCTCTTCAATATCCAGATAAGGCTTCAAAGGGTCGTCATTTTTGCCAATTTTGTAGGCTTCATCAGCTTTGTAACGGTGGAGTGAGTAGCGGTCTTCGTAAGTGAAAATGGCTACAGTTTTGATTTTTAGCTCCGAAGCCGCCCGAAGTACGCGGATGGCGATTTCACTGCGGTTGGCAACCAAAAGTTTGCGGATAGGTTTGATTATTTGATTTTCTTCGGCTGACATAATGCAAAGGGCGTTTTTAATTACTAATAGGTTGATAATGAACTGATTAGCTCAAAAATATTTGTAAGTCAAATATACCTCAAAGTGTGTTTGATAAATTAAATTAAGTAATTGATTATCAATGAGTTATAAGTAGTAATTGTTGAGTAAACAATTTTAATGCTTGTAAAATTGCATTGAAATATTTTGCAAAAATCCGCTAAAATTAGGAAGTTTTTCGAAAAGCCGAAGGTTTTTTGGCAAATGTGGCAAAAAAAGGATAGAACTTTGGTTATTTATTGAAAAATAAAAAGTTTTGATTGCAGTTTTACAATATCTTAAAAGTTTGTCAAGCTGAATGGGCGAAGATTAGGAATGGTAAGAAGTATTTGATTATCAAATATATTAGCTATATACTTAAGCCTTGCTCATACGCCCGCTAGGCGCGTTTGGAAACACGCAATTACAATCTGCTATGTTTGGAAATAGCAGATTGAGGTCAATCATTTGCATAACTCCTAATTCTTAATTTCTAATTCCCAAGTTATTTTGTTTCTATTACTCTCCAATCACTGCTGCTCCAACTCGACATAAAACGCTTTGTCATTGATTTTAAATTCTGAAACATTGATAGGCAAGGTTTTCCACTCAGGGCTGACCTCAAACCGTTTAAATTTATCTTTGCCGACCGCAATTTCAATCGGCATTTTAAAATTGGGGGTTTCGGCTTGCCAACGCACTGTCCAGTTTTTGCCCACTTTGCGATATTGCAAGCGTGGCGGCAGAGGGTGGTATAAATATTGTCGAAAAAAATAGCTCAAATCTTGTCCGGTTTTTTGATTGATATAAGCTATAATTTGCTGAGTATCAACGGTTTGGTGGCGGAAATCAACATTTAAGCCTTTGAGAATTTCGAACCAGATTTTATCGTCATTGATTACATTTCTTAAGGTGTGTAGCATTACTGCGCCTTTGGGATAAATATCCGAACTGGGGTCGGCATTGACCTCCAAATCGGCAACGAGAGCTTGGTTGTTGGCTATTCCACCCTGATAACCGCGCAAGTAATCATCCGCCATTGCTTTGCCATACATACACTCTACATACAAGGCTTCGGAATAGGTGCAAAAACTTTCGTGAATCCACAGCTCGGCGTGGTCTTTACAGCTTACATTATTGCCCCAGTATTCGTGACCGGTTTCGTGAATGATAATATAGTCAAATTTTGTCCCAATGCCCGTGCCGGTAATATCATAACCCATATAGCCCGGGCGGTAGCCATTGCCATAAGCCACGGCACTCTGGTGTTCCATACCGAGGTAGGGAGTCTCGACTAGGGCAAAACCATCGCGCCAAAACGGATATTTGCCAAACAATTTTTCGTAGCAAGCCAACATTGGTTTTACTTGCTCAAATTGTTTTTTGGCTTTGTCCAAATGATAAGGCAATACATAGTAATCCAAAGCCAGTTTTTCGCCGTCTTGCGCCGTATAAACATCGCTAAAATGCTCATAATGAGCAATGTTGAGTGTTACATTATAATTATTAATCGGATAACTGACCCGCCATTCAAAACGATTGAAACCATCGGGCAGGGCTAGTTTTTGTCGCAAATTGCCATTGGCTACGCAAGTCAAGCCATTGGGTACTTCACAAACAATGCGCATACTGTCCGGCTCGTCGGAGAGGTGGTCTTTGTTGGGCCACCACACGCTTGCCCCCAAGCCCTCGCACGAAACACCCACCCAAGGCTGGTTATTTTTGTCTTTTGCCCACGAAAAACCGCCATCCCAAGGAGCATTTACGGCTACACGAGGATTTCCCGAATAATAGATGGCAATGGAGTCTATTTTGCCCTTGATTTGTAGGCTTTTGAAATCGACGAATGTGGCATTACCTTCACGCTCAAACTTAAGGGCTTGATTTTGGTGCAATATTTTTTCGATTTTTAAATTCTCAAACAAGTCAATTTGCAAGCGATTAAAATTACTAATTGCTTTGTAAACAATTGTATTATAGCCACTTATAAATTTTTTGTCGGGTTCTACTCGCAGGTTGAGGTCATAAAACACTACATCATAACAGCTACGCAGAGGGCTGAGTTTGCCCCGTAACGAATCTTGGCGGGTGTATTTGGATTGGGCTTGCCCTAGCTGAATGGTGAGCAATAATCCCCAAAATAAAACTTTTTTAAACATAAACTAAAAGATTGAATATTGATTCAAATGGGGTGCATTTCAAATTTACTACCTATCACCCTCTCCGAAGGAGAGGGCTGGGTGAGGCAAAAGAGATGCGTAAATTTGAAATGCGCCCTTCAAATGATTGAAAATCAGGCACTTGCCGAGGCAATATTTCAAATATAAGTATAAAATTCAAATTTTTTAAAACTAGCTATAATTTATTGATAATCAATGTTTTATACATATATGTTCATCTTTAGATTATTTTATATTTCACGTAAGTGGCTTATTATCAATGGATTATCAAATTAGTAAATGAATATATTTACTTAAATTTAATTTTCACACCTATCAAATAAAACCTAATTTTGCAAAAATTGTATTGAAAAACAATGAAACATTCATTTTTGGACAACGAAGACTATCGCTCACTCCGTATTGAATTGGTGGAGATTATTCACTTGTTTCACAGTCGGGGCTGGTCGGTAGCAACCAGCACCAATTACTCATTTCGCAATCCCAAGCCCGATGATTCGACTTACACCATTTCGCGCTCGGGGGTGGATAAATTGAAGTTTTCGGTAAATGATTTTATGCTCATTGACCGTTTTGGCAATCCGCTGTCGGGCTATGAACATCTCAAGCCTTCTGCCGAAACGCTTTTGCACACTTTGTTGTACGAAAATGCCGATACGCAATGTATTCTACATACTCATTCGCAAGCCTCCACGGTGTTTTCGCTGGTACATCAAAAGGATAAAATTGTCAAACTGACCGGCTTCGAGTTGCTCAAAGCCCTCCACGGGGTTGAGACCCACGAAGCCGAAGTGTTTATTCCGGTGTTTGACAATTCGCAAGATATGAAGGCTTTGAGCGAAGAAATCCACATTTATTATGAACACAACCCCGATATGTTGGGCTTTTTGCTTGCCGGGCACGGCTTGTACGCTTGGGGAAATAGCATCGCCGAAGCCAAACGCCACGTAGAGGCACTAGAGTTTATCTTTGAATGTATGTTGCAAATGTATGGCTTGTGTAGGGTGAGCAGCTAACAATTTTTGAATTTTCAAATTTTTGAATTTCAGAAGATGGATTTGCGATTTCGGATTGTTTTTTCAATTTCTTAATTAAAAAGTATAAGTTACTGATTATCAATTGATTATAAAAAAATAGAGAATCTTCACCAGTAATTCCCAATATAAATAAGTGCCTGATTATCAATGAGTTATAAAAATTTTATGGTTCTTTACCACTTTTCAGGAGAATTGTAATGCAGGCCGCCTAGCCTGCCTGCGTAAATGAGTTTAGACTTGGCATAAAGCTAGAACTTTCTCAAAATTGGTAAAGAACCAATTTTATTTAATTGTAAAGCCTTGATAATCAGGTAGTTATAAAATAATCGTTTACCCATATTTTTAACTCTTTGATAATCAATGAGTTATATGTGCCAAAGTGGGAATTGCTGAATCTTCACCACTTTTCAGGAAAATTGTAATGCAGGCTTTCTAGCCTGCCCGCGTAAATGAGTTGAGGCTGAGAATAAAGCCAGAATTTCCTCAAAATGGGTAAAGAACCAAATTAGTTTTTATGATTTTTCATAATCAACTAATTCTACTTTGGCTCTTTAAGAATCAGAAAGGGCTAATTTGAATTATTTTTTAAATTTTTTTCCGAGCATTTTAATTAAAATTCTATTTTTTTATGTTTTCTACGGAACTCAAAACTTGAAATTGCCAAAGTCAATACTCCGTTGAGATTTTGTAATTGCTTGATTATCAAGGTTTTAAAAAATTTTAAATTTTTATATAACTGCTTGATTTTCAGGCAGTTAGTTTTTAACTCGGAACTAGAAACTAGAAACCCAACGCACACCTGAAAGTAGAAATTAGATATTTAATAGATTAACCTTAATAATGAATTTTCAAACCAACAATTTTCCTTTTACCGTCCGAGTAATGCTCGAGAGCGATGTGCCTGCCGTTTTGGGTTTGGTGCGCGAACTCGCCGAATACGAAAAAGCCCCCCACGAGGTAAGCAATACCGAAGCCCAAATGCGTATAGACGGCTTTGGCGACAATCCTTTGTTTGGGGGCTTCGTTGCTGAAATGGATAAAAAAGTGGTCGGAATGGCTATTTACTACTATCGCTATTCTACTTGGAAGGGTAGAGTATTGTACCTAGAGGATATTTATGTGCAGGAAGCCTATCGCCGGCACAAAATCGGATTTCAATTGCTCAAGGCTTGTATTGCCCAAGCCCACGCCGACCACTGCGCGCGTATGACTTGGCAAGTACTGGATTGGAACGAACCTGCCATCAAATTTTATGAAAAACTCAATGCGCATTTCGACAATGAATGGGTAAATGTATTTGTGAACAAAGACCAATTTGCCGATTTTTTAGCTGACTAAATTCTTTCGGATTTTTAATAACTACTTGATTCTCAATTATGGTTCTTTCGTGAAATTGGGGAAAAGATTGTATTTTTTGAAGTTTATTTAAACCCTAAGGGTTTTTGAAACCCTTAGGGTTTGGACTCGATTACCAAATTAAATATTTGATAGTCAAGTAGTTAGCTAATTATTTATTTATCCACCCTGACCGATACTTTGTCCACAATATACCAAAAATTATCTATCTTGATGAGGTTAAAATAATCGGTAAATAAATTTTTGGGGGTGTCGATTTCGCATTTGGCTGAGGCTATATTGCCGGTAATGTCAATCATTTTGATACGCCCCTCGGTACCGGCATCTTTGGTGCGAGGCTTAAATCTGCTCAAATAATCGGTGCGGTTTATCTCTGTAAATTTGCCATCTCGATACAATTTTAGCTTACAAGAGCTGTGCATAGCCTTGCCGACTTTGGTAGTATCGCCACTCATCCAGCCGTCAAAGTACAATTGGATAGTGGTTTCAATCGCAGTTTTTTCGGCGTTTTGGGCAAAAACCTGCATACTTGTCAAGCTCAACAACGCCCCTAATAAAATCATTTTTTGCATAAAAATTAAGATTTAGAAGTTAGTAAAATGGAATGAATGGTTTGGAAAATTTTCAATATAAAAATCTGATAATCAGATACTTAGCTTAATAAGCTCAGGCTCTGATTTTTCAAATGTAAAAGAATGGATTGATAAACCTGCATAATCAATCTTATTTAACAACAATTTAGGAATTGCCCGATAAGGTAAGGAAAGAAAGAATCTTTGATAACGAAAAGGTAATTAAATAGATAATAAATTCTAGAGAAATGTAGCTATTCAAAACTTTTTTTCGTTTTAATCATACAACTTTGAAAATTAAAGATTTATGAAAGGCAACTTACTCACACTATTTTCCTTATTGATAGGCAGTTTACCCATTTTTGCCCAAAATACCGGCGGCTCCAAATCCTCTCCGCCCGCGCAAGTCAATGAATCAATCAAGGCTTTGGCAAGTGCCAACAACCAGTTTGCTGACAAGTTTTATCAAAAATTGCTCAAAAGTAGCCCCAAAGACAACCTGTTTTTTTCGCCCCTTAGTCTGCATACCGCTTTTATGATGTTGTATAGCGGGAGTACTGATGCCACCCAAACCGAACTGCAAAATTTGTTTGGTTTCAAATCAAACAACACTTATCTACCTGATTATCAGCAGTTTAATCGATTTATTACGAGTGGTCGCAGCGACAACCGCGAGATAGCAATGGCGAACTCAATTTGGTTGAGCCGAGATTTTGCCGTCAAAACCGATTATTTACAAAATCTACAAAAGTATTTTCAATCTACGCCCACTACGGTAGATTTTGGTCAAGCTGCGACTGTTCGACAAATCAACGATTGGGTGAGCGAAAATACAAAAGGCAAAATCCCGCAGTTGGTTTCGCAACTCTCCCCCGATATGCAAATGGCTCTGCTCAATGCCATTTATTTCAAAGATACTTGGAAAAATGAGTTCAATCCGGGACAAACCCACGATGAGTATTTTAAGGTAAGCGAAGGCGAAGGCGAACCCGAAATCGTAAAATTTATGCAACAAAAAGGCGAGTTTCGCTATTGGGAAAATCCGCAATTGCAAATTTTGGAAATGCCTTACAAAGATGAAAAATTCTCGATGGTGGTTTTATTGCCTTCTTCAGGCGAAATGAAAAATTTGGAAAGCCAACTATCTGACAATCAGCTCAATACGTGGATTTCGCAATTGACTCCCCAATTGATTGATGCCGTCAAAATTCCCCGATTTAAGTTCGAGACCGATATTCCGGCAAAAGATATTTTGATAGCAATGGGCGCGCGCAGTATGTTTTTGGGCGGGTTGGGCAAGATAGCCGATGGTAAGCTATTGATAAGTGAAGTAAAACACAAAGCGGTCATAGAAGTAAGCGAAAAAGGCACCGAAGCCGCCGCCGTTACGATGATAAGCGTAGAGCGCAGTATGCACAAAATTGAGCATTTTAATAAAACCTTTGTTGCCGACCGCCCTTTTATCTTCTTGATTCGGGAAAATAAATCCAATGCCATTTTATTTATGGGTAAGGTAATGAACCCTAATCAATAAATTAACAGTGCTTTTTTTTATAAGTAACTGATTATCAATAGCTTAGTCACGAAATTATGATAACTGACTCGTGTTTTTTGCTATCCAATCGGCAATAAATCGGGCTACTTCTTGCCAATCGGTTTGAACACAAATGCTATGCGAACGACCTTTAAATTCTTTGAACTCAACAATACTTTGTTTATCCTTATAGGCTTTGACATTTTTGATATTTAGACCAATGGGTATAATGTGGTCTTTTTCGGCACCAATAAACAAAAGTGGTGCGTGTGGTTGATTGAAATCAATTTTTCCGTCATTCATTCGGCTACTTCTGGGAATATTTCGGCTTTCGGGAATAATGGTTTTTTCATAAATGGCATCTGATTCTTGGCGAGATAGCGTGTTGCAAATTGCATAATGAAACCACTCTTTGGTGCCGCAAAACAAGCTATTGCCTTTTAAAGGATTAATCGTACCTATATTGGATTTGATAAAACTCCACTTGAAAGTTAAAACGCCTTTGGGCGAAGCCGAAGTGATACAAATGCCTAATGTTCCTTTTTGGGCTTGGATTAATTTCTGCACAATGAGTCCACCCATTGAATGACCAATCAAAATAGGTTTAGGGTCTTCTAATTGATCAATAAATTGGGTGTAATGCGCAACTACGTCATTGAGGCGAACTTTTGCCAACCTTTTATCAGGGTTTCGTCTAAGTTGCTGGGGGATTCCCTCGTGATAAGGATAATTTGGGGTATGACAAGTGTAGCCCAACTTCTCAAAAAATGACTTCCATTCTGACCAACTATGGGCATTTTCGTGAAGTCCGTGGATAAATACGATGGTTTTATGATGCATATTTCTATTTTTTAGTGTTGCTTGTATTGTCGCGTGTAAAACAGTGAGTCAAGGGCATAATAAATAGGAATTGGGAATTAATAATTAGGAATTAGAAATTATTTAATTGCCTGACCGTGTCCGCCTTTGGAGAATTTTCAATTAATTATATTTTTCAATACTTCGGATATTTTTTATAAGTACTTGATTATCAGTCAGTTATGCTATTTCAAATATTTTTTATAACTAGCTGATAATCAAGCACTTAGCAAATAACTAGGAAAAGAACCCCATCCGGGGGCAGGGGGCTTAGAAACTGTCCAAACTATTGGTTTTTAAAAATGTTACTTTATTTTGAATCTGCTCCATAGTTTTGCAAAAATTGGGTTTGGGCAATTAAAATCCATTTACATAGATTGATAAATGCTATTTGCCGGAAATTTTTTTTCGGATTCGGCTCAAATGGGTGGGAGTAATGCCTAAATAAGAAGCAATGTGGTACTGAGGGATTTGTTGTTCCAAATTCGGAAACTTCTTTTGAAAAATAGCATAGCGTTGTTCGGCGGTCAATAATACAAATTCACTTTCTCTTTGCTCTTTTTGAACAAAATAATATTCACTTAAAATTCGCCCTGCCCGTTCAATAATGGGAGAAGTAGTGTATAAGGCTTGTATTTCAGCATATTTTGCCACCAAAATATTACAATTTGTAAGTGCTTGTTGGTTGATTTGGGTTGGTTGATTGGTAACTAAAGAGGCATAATTACCCATTAAGCAAGGGTTAATAAAAAAATGTTTGTTGTATTCAAGCCCTTTATCATTTCGATAAAAAACTCTGACAATTCCGCTTTCCAAAAATGCCAATTCTTTGGCTATTTGCCCTTCTTTCACAAAGTAATCACCTTTTTCCAAAACTCTTGGTTTGAATAAAGCCGAAAGTTCGCCCCAACTTTCCTCTGAAATCGAAGCCAAGTCATTGAAGAACTTTTTGAAGTCAATCATTTGATGTGAATATTTTAGTAAGTACTTGATAACCAATAGATTATTTACTTCGTTATTGGTCCAGAAATTATAGGTTGTATTCCCAATGACGGCGGTTTTCAAGCTCGGCAATCTCGAGACCAACAACCTTCACAAATTTCTACAATTTAGAACAAATACCCAAATATGGTGTAATCAATTGATTATCAACAATTTATAAAATTGTAACACAGCCTTTAGGTTGTGTGAGGCACAGCCTGAAGGCTGGGTTACATTCTTATTTGTCAAAAGCCAAAGATTATCAATCACTTATGAATTTAACTCAAAATAAAAAGAACAAGCAGTTTGGGCTACTTGTTCTTTTTATAAGCAACTGATTATCAGATAGTTATCTATTCATCTAAGGATTTTAAACGATTGCCAACTCCGCATCTTTGAAGGCTTCGCGGGGTTTGAGATTGAGCAATTGAAACATTGCTTTGTCTTGATTGACTTCGGTATTGGGGGTAGTGAGCAGTTTGTCTCCGGCAAATATTGAGTTGGCACCCGCCATAAAACAAAGGGCTTGTTCGGGCATACTCATTTCCATCCGCCCGGCAGATAGCCTCACCATTGCGCGGGGCATCGTAATGCGAGCAGTAGCAATCATTCGAATCATTTCCCAAACCGAAACCCGCGCTTGATTTTCGAGCGGAGTACCTTCAATGGCTACCAAAGCATTGACCGGCACCGACTCGGGATGATGAGGCAAAGTAGCCAAGGTGTATAACATACTGATGCGGTCTTCGTCGGTTTCGCCTAAGCCAATAATACCCCCCGAACAAACCGAAATACCGGCTTTTTGGACTTTATCAATGGTTTGGAGGCGGTCTTCGTAGGTGCGAGTGGTGATGATTTGCTCATAATACTCTGCGCCGGTATCTAGGTTGTGATTGTAGGCATATAAACCGGCTTCTTTGAGTTTTTGGGCTTGGGTTTCGGTGAGCATTCCTAGCGTACAGCAGACTTCCATACCCATATTGGTAATGCCTTTGACCATTTCCAGTACTTTGTCAAAATCTTTGTTATCGCGGACTTCGCGCCAAGCCGCCCCCATACAAAAACGGGTACTGCCGTTGTTTTTGGCTTCTTGGGCTTTGTCGAGGACTTCGGCTACCGGAAGCAATTTATGCACATCTACGCCGGTTTGGTATTTGACCGATTGAGAACAATAGGCACAATCTTCGGGACAGCCTCCGGTTTTGATGGAAAGCAAGGTACAAACTTGCACTTCTTGCGCATCGTTGAATTGCCGATGAACTCCGGCGGCGCGATAAATCAGGTCAAGGATAGGCGAGTAATAAATATCGGCGATTTCTTGGCGAGTCCAGTCATTGCGAATCATCATAGAATTTGAATTTAATTTTTTAGTAAATGATTGATTATGAGATAGTTATAAAACCCTTAAATAAATCAGGTGTAGCTTATCAATTTTGATTTTGCAAGATAAGCAAAAACTGATTTTTTTTACTTTGTTAAAAATCATAATACTTTTATAATTTAATTTAACTCATTGATAATCAGTGTTTTAACTATAATTTTTTGGTTTGATATTTTTATAAAAAAAATATTATTGTGAGCGTGTATTTCATATTTATTACCTATTGTGGAGATATTCCTTTGCAAATCGTATCAAGGGCTGATGACTTATCCGGCAATCTTCCGCATAAGCATTTCAAAAGGACCATTCGGATATTTTTGCGCCCAAAGTTTGCTAAAATAATAGCTGGCAATGAAGTAAATAATGGCAAAAATTAGAATAATAAGTGGCGAAACGGCATCGGTATCATTCATTTTGGCAGTATATGGCTTGCCGGTAAAAACCGCAAAAACTATCATACCAATAGTCAAATGAGAAATATAATGAGTTAGCGTCATTTGTCCGGTTTTAGCCAAGTCAATTGCCCAGCGATTGCCCGCCAAAAACTTACTCAGATACATAAAAGTTGCGATTAACATAAGCCCAAAACCGATAGTATTCAAAACAAAAGGCAAAAAGGGTGGCAAATAATCGGCATTGATATAAAACTTCCAATCAGCATTGATGGGCAAAATATTGGACAAAGTTTGCAAAATGAAAACCGCCAAAAAAAGCCCAAATCCTAAGCCAAACATACGCTTTTGGGTATGCCACAAAGCCCAATTGAGTCTGCCCAAATACATACCCACCATAAAATAAGCCAGCCACGGAAAAATGGAATTCCAACCATTATAAAAAGTATTTCTCATAAATCCATTGAAAGTCCAAAAGTCATTGTACTCAAGAGTAGCAAAGTTCCAACCGGTTTCGTAAGGTATGATGAGCAACAAAATATGAAAAATGATGACCGCGCCGGTGGCGGCAAATAAATAATATTTTTTGTCCAAAAACAACATCAATGCGGCAAGGTGCATATATCCCCCATAAAAATGCAGTATATCGGCAGGCCACCACGTATAAAGCAATAATCCCAAAAAGAATAAGAACCAAGCCCGTTGATTAATCGTATTTTTGAGTTTTTTGCGTTCTTCATCGGTATAGTTCAGCCGGTTGGTCATCAAAGCTACGCCCATTCCGGCAAGCATCACAAATACAGTGCTTGAATTACCACTAAAAAGAGCCAAAAATTGCGCAGCTAAACTGGTGTCGTGATAATTGCCAAAAACGATGTTGAAATTGACAATATACATTCCAAAAATAGCGTAGGCTCGGGCTAGGTCAAAGCCAATAATTCTTTTTTGTTGTTCCATAGTTATTTGATATAATAAATAAATGAGATACAAAAGTCTCTTATATTTATGAGCCAACATTTGACCTATATCAAATAATCAAATCCGTACCTAATTCTAAAGCAAAATTTTATTAACCAATTGATTATTAATTAGTTATGATACAAAATGTGTTATTTTTTGTAAATTATTGATTATTTCAAAAGTAAAATTAGATTATTTTAATCAATACTTCGAGCAGTTTTTATAAGTAATTGACCGTGTCTGCCTTTGGAGGATTATTTTGAAACATATTGAAAAAGTACAAAAAGTTAAAGTTTTGAAAAACAATCCGAAATCACCCCAAGTCGTAATCCTGTAAGGAACTTTGTGGACTTTTTTCGGCTTTGAATAAATCATAACTTATTGATTTTGAATTAATTATGGGATAATCCTAAGGAATAGCAATTCAACGAAGTCTATTACAGGATGGCGAATTGGGAGAGATTTGAGTTGCTTTTAAAGATTTAATTTTTTGTACTTTTCCAATTTAATTTAAAATATTCGCGTTAAAATTAATTACATTTCAAATTTAATTTATTTCTAATCCCTTCATTCGATATCCAAGTCTTGCCTTGCAACCCAAGTTAAGAATGACATATCTGCTCCACCAAAATCAATAATTCTATCTTTATGAGTCATAAATCCAAGTCCGTGTTCGCCGTCCCAAGTGCAATCAAATTCGTAACCTACATAAGCAAAATTATCTTTGCTTACATTTAGTAAATGAATTTGCGAAAGCCCAATTAGGTCATTGAATTGCTCAATATTGTCTATATCTGGCATTATTTCCTTTGCATCTTCTTTATTATAACCATATTCACTCTGAAGATTGTGATATTCAGAAAAAAGCCTTGCTAAAATTGCGTTATAAATATCTTTAGAATGAGTTATCAAAAACTCATAGGCGTTTAAATGCTCGTTGGTAATGGCTGGATTTTCGCTAACCATATCTCCACCTATTGAAATAAAGAACTCACCATTTGATTTTTTGTCTGAGTCTAATGAACCGTATTTCCCTTGTCTGCTTTGAAGGTCTTTCCAAATCGGTAGTGAAACTTTTCCTTCAAATCTATCTTTTACAAGTTCTATGCTTGGTATTTTAATCATAATTTTTAAGTTATATTATGTATGTAGAAGTACCTTAATATTCTGCAACCAATTGATTATTAATTAGTTATGATACAAAATGTGTTATTTTCTGTAAATTATTGATTATTTCAAAAGTAAAATTAGATTATTTTAATCAATACTTCGAGCAGTTTTTATAAGTAATTGACCGTGTCTGCCTTTGGAGGATT
>JALONJ010000449.1 GCA_025455045.1 Microscillaceae bacterium
AAAATTTTAAATTAGAGGGTAAATTTCCCCTCGATTATCTGGCTGAAATTGTATTTTCCTATGTTTTCTATGTGCCTATGTGGTGCAAAAAATTAAAGTACCAAAGTAGAATTAAGAATTAGGAATTATATAAATATCTGATTATCAAATGATTATGTATTTGTAAATATGTACCTTATTTTGTAATCATTCCTAAACAATAGTTCGGACAGTTTCTAGTTCCGAGTTTTTTGCTAAGTGCTTGATAATCAGTTAGTTACAAGAAATATTTTAAATAGCATAACTAGCTGATAATCAATTACTTATAAAAACTGTCCGAAGTATTGCTAAAAATAATTAAAAGAAATTTTCCAACAAAAATCGCTTCACTCACTTCGGCAAGGTTTCAAGCTTTGCCGAAGTTTATTTTAAACAAGAACTAAAAAAATCACGCTTTATTATTACAAAAAAATATGCAGTATTGGCTTATCAAATCCGAACCCGAAGCGTATAGCTGGGACAATTTGGCAAAAGACCTAATCGGTCGCTGGGACGGAGTCCGCAACTACGCCGCTCGCAACAACCTCAAGGCAATGCAAATTGGCGACTTATGTTTGTTTTATCATAGTGTAACCGGCAAAGAAATCGTGGGCGTAGCCAAAGTAGTCAAAGAACACTACCCCGACCCTACCGCCGAAGAAGGCGATTGGGTGTGTGTAGAAGTAGCCCCTGAAATGAAGCTCAAAAAACCCATTTCGCTTGCCCAAATCAAAGCCGAACCTCGCCTTGCCGAAATGAAACTTCTCAAGCTCTCACGTCTTTCGGTATCGCCAGTTACCCGCGAAGAATATGATTTAATCTTGGCTTTGAGTGAGGATTAGAATAGTGAAATGGTGTAATGGTGAAATGGTGTAATGGTGTAATGGTGAAATGGTGTAATGGTCAAATGGTGTGATGGTGAAATGGCGAAATGGTGTTCCTTATTTTCTTAGCAATTTAAAAGATGTGTAGCAGTACTATTTACATAGCTATTTTTTAGCTAATCGCTTGATTTTCAGTTATTTATACAAAATCAGGAACTAGAAACCCGAAACTAGAAACTAGAAACTAGAAACTAGAAACCCGAAACTAGAAACTCGGAACTTCACAAACTATTGTAAATGCTGGACGATGTGATTGATGTTTTTTTGATTGAGAGGTTTGTTAAAATAGCCTTTGACAAGCGCGTAGCTACGCGAGCGATACATATCTTTGTCGTCGATGGAGTAGGTAAGCAAAAAAACCGGTATTTCTAAATTGAGCTTTTCCAGCTCTTCAATAAATTGCCAACCGCTCATTTTGGGCATATTTAAGTCCATAATGATAGCATCGGGCAGTTTGCCACCCTGAATCTCAATCAGGGCTTTGGTGGCACTGGTGTATTGGGCAAATTCGGCGGCAATGTACTTAGCCAAAGTGTTTTTGGTAATAATATGATTGATGTAATCGTCATCAATCAGCAAGATTTGTTTGGCAATCAAATTTTCCATTCTTCTGCAATGGCATTCAAGTTTTTTACAAAATTAAACTATAACTCCAAAATTTTGACCATAAAGTAAACTCAAAACTTACTTTAGTGGTTTATGTTTTGAATCTGTCAGTTTTTAAATTTTAAAAGAAAGTTTTAAAACCAAATAAAATAAAGGTAATTCATTGATTATCAGCTAATTACAATTAGTTATTGAAAATTCTCACCTTCTTTATGCAGATTTATTGCCTCTCGATACTCAATTGGTCAGTCGTTAAAAAAAACGTTTCTTCAGCAAAAAATTAATCGCACAGGCTTATATCTTCAAATGTAAACAATAAGCGGAATTATTTATATTTTTGTAACAAATTTAAAAACCTTTTCTAATGACTATCAACGAAATACAAGCGGAAATTATTGAAGAATTTGAGCTGTTTGATAATTGGGACGATAGATACGCCTATATCATCGAACTGGGCAAAAAACTGCCTCCACTTGCCGAAGAATATAAAACCGAAGACCGCAAAATCAAGGGCTGTCAGTCGCAGGTGTGGCTTCGTTCCGACTTACAAGGCGAGCAACTTGTCTATGAAGCCGATAGTGATGCCATCATTGTCAAGGGTTTGGTGAGCCTGTTGATTCGAGTACTTTCGGCGCATACGCCCAGTGAAATAGCCCAATCTGATTTATATTTTATTGATAAAATTGGTATGACCCAGCATCTCTCAATGACCCGCGCCAATGGGCTTGCCTCAATGATTAAACAAATGAAACTAGATGCTGTAGTGCGTATGACCCAAAATGCTTGATGAACAAGGGTAGAAAGTTCAGAAATTAGAAATTACACAACTACTTGATTATCAATCACTTATGTATATTCAAATAACACAAGATTAAGTTAAGGCAATATAAAAACAACAAGGTGTGGATTGCTCTTTCTTAAATCATTGATAATCAATAAATTATCATCTAATTCAAAATTATAAATTTAGATATACTATATTTGAAGTTGGTTTTCCAAACTCGCAAGTACCGTTTCTTTTCACCTAATATCAAACTCTAATAAGTACGCAAAATTGGTCAATACATTAAAGTTAAATTTTATATAAATAACTGATTACCAAATACTTATAAACAATTAACCGGTCAATCTTCAAAACCTTTAATTTCCCAACAAACAATAAAAATACCTACAATGAAAAAACTGCTCCTGTGCCTCATACTTATAAGCTGGCTTGCCCCTGCCCAAGCCCAAAAAAAACGCAAAATTGATAGTTTTAAAATTGATAAACTGGATATTTTGCAATTTCCTACCAAAAAACCCAATGGTGAGTGCTGGGACAATGATTTTTCGGCTTGCTATGCCGATGTCTATCCGCAAATCCGCAATACGGTGGCTAATGTAAACATTGAAAAAGCCCGTATCGAGAATCTGCAAACCCTCCCTAGTACTTTTGCGCACGCCCTTTGGGGTAGTTTTAGCCAGAAAGCTGAAGAACAAACCGTTTACATTGATTTTTATGACTATGATTCCATCAGCAAACCCGATTATATCGGCACTGTAGCCTTCAAACCCGAAGATTATTTAAAAGATAAAACGGTCAAAATTGATAACCAGACCGGAATCGTCGTGATTTTGCACCTAAATTGGTATGCCAGTCAAGAAAACTAATCTAAAGTCCCCGACCCGCGAGGGAAGTGATTTAATTGAATTTGAATTTTGAATCTGAATCTTGAATTGATGAATAAAATGAAAAGTCAGAATCTTACCTTGATTATTTTGCTGATGGTGATTGTTGTATTGGGAGCTGATTTTATTCGCCGAAGTTTTGTAAATAACCGCAGCAAAAAAGCCGAAAAAGCCAAAACCGAGCAAAAAAACACCCAAGAAACCAAAGCCAAATCAGCAGTTGCCGATTCTATTGCCAAAACTTATGCCCCTTCAGCTTTTCGAGACAAACAACTGGAAAACCAACGGGTCAAAGTTGCTTATCGGGAAAAAGATATGCTTACCCAAAAACTTTACGATTCGCTCAAGCTTGACCGCAATACTTTGAATATCTACCTTCGTGCCTTCAAAAAAGACGAAGTACTAGAGGTATGGGCTAAAGACAAAAGCAAATCGGCGTATATTTTGCTCAAAACCTACAAGTTTTGCAAAAATACCGGCACTTTGGGTCCCAAACGCAAAGCGGGCGACAATCAAATACCCGAAGGCTTTTATCACATTGACCGATTCAATCCGCAAAGTAAGTTTTATTTGTCTTTGGGCTTAAATTATCCCAATAAAATCGACAAAATCATTGGCGATACTACCGCTTTGGGTAGCGATATTTTTATCCACGGCGACTGCCAAACCGTAGGTTGTATTCCGATTACCGATGACAAAATCAAAGAAGTGTATGTAATGGCAGTGGACGCACGCGCCGCCGGACAAAGCAAAATTGCGGTAACGATTTTTCCCACGTATTTGAATGAAGAAAATTACAAAAAGTTAAAAACCGAATATGCCAAAGACCTCAAATTGCTCAAGTTTTGGAAAGGTTTGAAAGATGGATTTCAACAATTTGAAAAATGCAAAAAACTGCCCAATGTTACGTTTTTAGCCTCCGGCGAGTATAAATGTACGCCCAACTGTAATTGAAGCGTTGATGACTTTTGTTTCGGAATTGTCGAGTATTTAGTAAAACTTCAAAAAAATGAATATTTTACTAATTTTATTACAAGTTCAAATGTTTATAAGTGCTTGAGTTTATTTAGTTTATATTATTTTAAATTAGATATAACTCACTGACAATCAATTAGTTAAATCTTATAAAGTTTCCCGATTCTACTTGGATACTTTAATTTTTTGAACCACATAGGCACATAAAAAACATAGAAAAATACAATTTGAATCAAAAATCACCCCTTCTTCACGCGCCGCAAAGAGGATACAAAATACACGTGGTCATTTTTTATCAATTTGAAATAATAAATTGAGTTTGTGTAGTGGTCGCAATCGTAGGCATACTTCAAGGCGTGGGTTCCGGCTTTTTCCGATTCATTAAAATAAATCTCTCGCACGAGTACGTTTTTTTCGTCAAACATAGCCAAACGTATTTTGGCGGGCTGGGCAAGGCGATAATCCGCGCCTCCCGACATCTCACATCGGTTTTTTTGGGTTTCGGTAATTTGGTGCGCATATTGCGAATATACTTGTCCATCTTTGATAACTTGGTAAGTCTTTTCGCTGAGTATCATTTCGCCTTCGGCATTGAGCTTGAGGTCAATACCTTTGATTTGAGCGATTTGGTTGCGAATTTGGCGAGCAATGTCGCCGTTTTCATCGGTGCTTGGGTAGATAGTTTGCCAAGGGTGGTCGTTGCTCAAAACCCACATCGCGTGTTGAGCTTCGGATGTGCCATACAATTTTTTTTGCGCCAGAAACTTTGCCAAACCCACATACTCAGGGCGCGGGCTGGGCCAGTAATGTTAACTTCTAGTTGTATTAAGGAACTCTTTGATATTTTGCCCAAATAAAATTTGGGCATATTGAATAGTCTCTTCATACGTTTCGAT
>JALONJ010000450.1 GCA_025455045.1 Microscillaceae bacterium
AAAGAAGCACTAAGGTCTTGGTGGACTTTGTGGGTATTTTCTTGGTGTTCTTGGTGTTTAAATAGTTTATGCTTGCCTTAGCTTTTGCAAATAAAATTTATGTAAATACTTGATTATCAAGCTTTTATATCACTTTTAACAACAAATTAAATATCTGATAATCAATTAGTTATAAATTTTTTGATTTTTCAGTACTCTAATTCAATCAACTGAGTTTGCTACGCAAATAGCCCTCTTTGAGCGCGTAACTTGAGCAATGAATGGTATCCAATTCACATTTCTCAACTACAAACTTGAGCAAACAAATGGAGACTACAATCATATCTGCCCTCAACTCTATCATACCCGGAATCTTCAATCGCTCGGCGCGGTCGAGCGTAGTAAGTTGATAATAAAAATAATAAAAATCATCGATAGAAACTTCATAACCATTTAATAATGAGCCGTTTATCATATCCAATTTGGGATTACTGCGCCTAAAGCTCATCTCGGCTAAAGTATCAAAAGTACCGGCTGAACCTATCAAAAATTTGGGGCTGTAATTAAAGATAAATTGCGAAAGCTCAACGAGTTGCGACTCTAGGAAAATCTCTAGCTTTTGGGTATTGAGCAAGGTAATGGGGTCTTGCGGCATAAACATATTTTTGAGTCTTTGCGCACCAATTTCAAAGCTTCGTTTCCAAAAAATTTTGCGTTGATTGCCAATGACAAATTCCACACTGCCGCCCCCAATATCCATGACCAACACCGGGCTTTCTTGCAATTTGATAGCCGATTTCACCCCTTGAAAAATATACTCGGCTTCGGCTTCGCCCGAAATAATCTCAATGGGCAAGCCCATTTTTTCCAAAATTTGGGTGGCAAGTATTTTGCCGTTTTTGGCATTGCGAAAAGCACTGGTTGCCACCCCAAAAATCCGTTCGGGGGCAACATTAAATTGAAAAATGACCTCTTTTAAATGCTGTATTGCCGTAAACATTCGCATTTGGGCATCATCGGTGATCACACCTTTATCAATGCCGCCCCGCCCGATAAATACCCCTACTCGCTCTTGATGAATGACGGCAAAACCGGTTTCGGTCGGTTCGGCAATCAACAACTCAAAAGTATTGGTTCCCAAATCAATGACGGCTGTTCGCTTATTATCCAACATAAGAAATTTCAAAAGCATCTTTATTGTGAAGAATTTTTAGTTTTTTTAAATTTATGAAATGACATAATAATTAGGAATTATAAATAATATAGTTTTTCCGTACATTCAGCGCATTTGTCAAGAGGGTTGCTTGTGAGGACACAAGCAACGGCTTAGAGGGTTGCTTGTGAGGACACAAGCAACGGCTTAGTATTCCACCATTCCACTATACTACCATTCCACCATCTCACCATACTACCATTCCACCATCTTACCATTTCACCGTTCAAGTTACTAAAATCTCTCACAAGTGAAGCATATTTAGCTTTATTTTTTACAAATAACTGAAAATCAGGTAATTAAAAAAACGATTAAAACCGGCATTAACCTTTTTTAACATTAAATCAAGGTTTATTAACCTATTTAGCTTTTTGGGTGAGCTACTTTTGAATATCCAAATTATTTATTTGGAATAGCTACAAAATAAAGTAAACTAAAATTTTTAAAAACATAATTAATTGAAAATCCGCCAGAGGTGGACACGGTCAGGTAATTAAATATTTCCTAATTCTACTTTGGTACTTTCAATTTTTGAAACACATAGGCACATAGAAAACATAGAAAAATACAATTAGAATCAAAAACATTTGAGGAAAAACTTAAAAAATAGCTCAAATGCGCCACTAATTTTTAAAGTGCCAAAGTAAAACTAAATGATTTTGGGAATAAGCATAAATTTTTTATAAATATCTGATTATCAATAAATTAAACCATTTCACCATATAACCATTTCACCATATAACCATACTTTTTTATGAAAAATTGGCTCATTATTTTTTTATTGTTTGTAAGCGGGGCGAGCTTTGCCCAAAAACTTACTATTCAAGGTTTGGTAAGCGACTCTACTGCCAAGCCCCTCGAGTATGCAACTGTTATGCTTTTGAATGCCAAAGACTCGTCTTTGGCAACTTTTGACCGTACGAATGAACAAGGTGTTTTCGCGCTCAAAAATATAAATCCGGCAAATTATATTCTCAAAATAACCTTTGTAGGCTATGTGCCTTTTAGCAAAGTGATTGACAGTCAGACAGTTGGCTTGCTCGACTTGGGTAAAATTCAAATGCAAGTGATGAACAAAGAATTGGCAACCATTGTGGTAGAGGGCGAAAAAGCCCCCGTAACTATCAAAAAAGATACGATTGAGTACAATGCCGGTTCTTTTAAAACCAAACCCAATGCGGTGGTGGAAGAATTATTGAAGAAACTCCCCGGAGTGCAAGTCGATCGCGATGGCACGGTGCGCGCGCAAGGCGAAGTAGTGCGGCGTGTAACCGTGGACGGCAAAGACTTCTTTGGGCGCGACCCCAAATTGGCTACTCAAAACCTCCCTGCCGATGCCATTGAAAAAGTACAGGTTTTTGACCGCAAATCAGACCAAACGGCTTTTTCGGGAATTGATGACGGGCAACGCGAAAAAACTATCAATCTCGAACTCAAAGAAAAGAATAAAAAAGGGTTTTTTGGCAATTTAATGGCAGGTGCCGGTACCAATCAGAGGTTTGAAAGCAAGGCAAATTTGAACCGATTTAGCAAGGCTACGCAACTGTCATTTATTGGAATGGGCAATAATGTAAACCAGCAAGGCTTCTCGATTGATGAATACTTGAATTTTTCGGGCGAATTGCAACGAGCGATGGCGGGTGGTGGGCGAGGGCTTCGCATACAACTTGACGGCAATAGCCAGTCGGGTATTCCCTTAAATTTTGGCGGACGCAATTATGGCATTATGCGTACTTGGGCAGGTGGTTTGAATTTTAATCACCAATTCAATAAAAAAACCGAGCTAAACGGCAGTTATTTTTACAATAGCTTGAATCATCAGATTGATAGAGACGTATTGCGACAAAATTTTTTGCCGACCGGCGACTTTACTGCTCTACAAAACAGCCGCCAAAATAATCGCAATGAAAACCACCGCCTCAATTGGACCTTGGAACACAAAATTGACTCGATGAACTCGATTCGTTGGAACACCAATGTATCTTATACCCAAAATCAGACTCGTAACCAAAGCGACAATCGTACCCTCAATGCTTCACAAGTGCTTGAAAATGAAGGGTTTAGAAATACTTTATCTGATGGCAACGGTTTGAATTTGAATACTACGATGCTTTATCGCCACCGATTTGCCAAGAAAGGCAGAACCCTCTCGGCAAACTTCAACTTGGGTTATAACAATACTGCGAGTGATGGTACTTTGCAGGCGCAAAATCGTTTTTTTGGCAGCAATCCCGTTACCCAAAATCTGAATCAAACCAATAATCAAGACAATGATTTGTGGAATTATGGCGTAAATGTATCTTATACTGAGCCGGTTGCCAAGCGAAAATATTTGGAATTGAATTATAATTTTCAAAAAAATATCAATCAAGTCAATCGGGAAGTATTTGATTTGGTGAATGAAAATGCAGTTTTTAATCCATTTTTGAGCAACAAATTCAATAGCAACTATACGTATCACCGATTTGGTTCTAATTTTAGGATTAGCAAGAAAAAATACAATTTTGCTACCGGTCTGAGCTTACAAAACACCAACCTGACCGGCGATTTGATTTTGTTGAATGCCAATATTGACCGCACATTTACCAATGTTTTGCCCAATTTGCGATTCAATTATGATTTTAGCAATTCCAAAAGGCTTGATTTTACTTATGAAACCAATGTGCAGATTCCGACTATTCAACAACTCCAGCCGGTCATTGACAATTCTGACCCTTTGAATATTTATGTCGGCAATCCAAATTTGCGCCCCGAGTATGTCCACCGCGCCAATTTTAATTTTATGACTTTTGATGCCATCAATTTCACCAGTTTTTTTGGGAGCATCAATGCCATTTACTCTACCAACCGCATTACTACGGCGCAATCTATTGATGAGCGATTTGTAAGAACCAGCACGCCGGTCAATGTACGGCATAACTTGCTCATTACCAATAATTTATCTTTTGGTTTTCCAATTAAAAAATTGAGCAGTAGAATCAATTTGTCGAGTAATAACAATTTGATGCAAGGAATAAACCTACTCAACGATGCCGAAAACCAATTTACTCAAACCACTCTGGGAGGCAATGTGCGCTATGAATACAATTACAAAGAGGCTTTCTCGATAGCGGTGAGTGCCGATTTGAGCCGCCAACAAACGGTCTATGAAGGCAACAATGCGCAAAATCAACAATTTTTGAATCAAACCTATACTGCCGAAACCAATTTGCGCTTGCCTTGGGGTATGCAAGTTGCCGGTACATTTGATTACCTGATTTATAGAAGCCAAACCACCAATTTTGCCCAAGAAATTCCTTTTCTCAATCTATCTATTTCAAAATTTATGTTGAAAGCAAAAGTCGGTGAGCTAAAATTTTCAGTCGTCAATTTACTTGACCGCAACATCGGCATCAATCAAAATGCGCAAATCAACTTCTTGGAGCAAGAAACGATTACTTCTTTGAACCGATATTTTATGGTCAGTTTTACCTACGCGCTCAATCGCGCCCTCAATCCTACCGGCGGGCGTGGAGGTATGCGCGTGATAAGGAGGTAAGTGTTTGATTATCAATGAATTAAAATGCCATACGCCAGCGTATGCAGCAATTCCCACTGTAAAATAATTGAACAAAAGTTTGATATTTTAACTTTTACATTTATAAAAACGATAAAATACATAAGCAATTGATAATCAGTATTTTAACTGTATTTTTTGGTTCTTCACCACTTTTCAGGAATGAATAAAAAAAAACGACAATTTTATCATTCTGAGCGAAGCGAAGAATCTGAAACTTTTGATAATCAACGCTTTAGATTCTTCAGAGCTTCGCTCGCTACCTTCGCAAAATATTCATTTTGCTT
>JALONJ010000451.1 GCA_025455045.1 Microscillaceae bacterium
ATAACTGCTTGATAATCAACAAGTTACATAATTTAGATTAAAAAACGTAACTTGCTGATAATCAGCTGGTTAGCTATTTTTAATAATTGGAAAATTAATTTTGTTACACATATTGAAGTTAAAGTCAATATTCAAGTAAGTTTAAATTTTAAAATCTTTTTCATCAAAAATAATCATAAAACTCCAGCCAATCAAAATATTCCATCTCAACTGACTGGGTTTTGTTTTTTTTAAGATTTCTCTATTTTTCCTATCACTTCTCCGGCACTATAATCTTCGGAATACTCAAAGTTTTACAGGCTTCGTTAAAGTTCATAATGTCTTGATTGATAAGGTTTTGCATCGTTTGTTTGTGCTTGAGCCAGATAGCATTTAGCTCAGCGAAGCGCGATTTTTGTCCATCGGTTACGGTGGGTATATTGGCATCCATTTCCCCTTTCACAAAGATATAATCGGCACTGAGTTTATTCACATAGTTGATTACATCATCATTAGATTGCGATTTGTTTTGTACCAATTCGGCTTCCCAACGGCTGAGGCGCGCAATGATGGTGTCGCCCTCCGTGCGGAGTTTTTGGTAGGTGGCTTGGGCGGGCAATAAGGCTAAAAAGTCCTCCAATTGCTTTTTGATTTTACGAACCCTTAGCACCGAGCTATGAATATCAATAATATCATCTTCCACTTTTTTCTGCCATTCTTGTTGCGTAGTGTACTCATTATCAGCCACTTGTATATTTGGATTGGCTAAGATTTTACATTCGGCGGTCGCCGTTTGTTTTTCGTATTTGAGAGTAAGAGTATATTTGCCCGGCTTTACTTTGCGACTTTCATAACTACCTTCAATATACACTGTAGGGATTCCCAACAAAATCGGGTAGCGCATATCCCACACAAAACGATTCAAACCGGCTTTGGCGGGCAACATCGGCTCGGCATCGGGTCCACCCGGGTAGCCCACAAAACTTGAGTCGGGTTTGTTATAAAAAGTTCTGACCAATTGCCCTTTATCATCTCTAATTTCCAATTGCAAAGCAAAGGTTTTGGGCAAATCTTTGGGCAATTGATAAAAAATCACCACGCCATTGGAAGGATTATCGCCGCTAAATTTGATTTTTTGGTAAGAAGTCGGGTTGTCTTCTATTTCATAACTCATTGTCCCATAGCCATTTACGCGATGCGCCTCTTCGGGCGCGTATAGGTGTAAATCCGCCGGATTGCGGTCATTTTTTAATTGTTGGAGGATCGACAAATCATCTAAAATCCAAAAAGAACGCCCCATTGTCGCCGCCACAAGGTCATTTTGATGCACTTTCAAATCGGTAATGGGCGTAATAGGCAAACCGAGTTGCCAGTTTTGCCAAGTCGCGCCGTCATTCATTGAAATATATAAGCCCGTTTCCGTACCCACATACAGCAAACCTTTTTTGACTTTATCTTCCCGAATACAACGGGTAAATGCGCCATAGGGAATTCCTTGGTCAATTTTTGCCCAAGTTTTACCATAATCGCTTGATTTATAAAGACTTGGCGCAAAATCATTGACTTTATAACGAGTCGTAGCTATGTAAACCGTAGCCGGATTGTGGGGCGAAACTTCGATGCAATTAACCAAAGTTTCGGTTAATTGGGGCGGAGTGATATTTGTCCAAGTTTTGCCGCCGTCTTTGGTAATCTGCACTAAGCCATCATCGGAGCCGGTATAAATAACGCCTTTTTCGTGTTGAGATTCAACTACATAAGCAATTGTTCCGTAATTTTCACCGCCCGCCCCTTCATTGGTATAAGGTTGCCCGGAGATGCCTTGTTTGCTTTTGTCATTGCGGGTCAAATCCGGCGAAACCGCCTGCCAAGTGATGCCCCCGTTGGTCGTTTTGAACAAAATATTACCGGCGTGGTAAAAGGCGTTGGCTTCGTGTTGGCTATAAATAATGGGCGCATTCCAATTGAAGCGATATTTCATATCCTTGGGTTGGAGGGCTTGGTATTGGATTGGGCTGACCATCATTGGCTTGCCTTCCCAAGTTTGGGTGTTTAGCAATTCAATTGTGCCTTGATAACTGCCACCCATTACCAAAGTAGGATTATTGGGGTCAAATGCCAAAAATGCACTCTCCCCACCCGCCGAATACGTCCAGTTTTTTTCACCAATGCCGCCCCAATACAAATTTCGACTGCTGATTTTGACCGAGCTATTGTCTTGTTGCCCACCATATAAGTTGTAAGGGAATAGATTATCGGCATTTACCCGATAAAACTGCGCCGTGGGTTGATTGCTTTGCAATGACCAAGTATATCCGCCATTGAAAGTAATGCAAGCCCCGCCATCATCCGCCATAATCATATTTTGGGAGTTTTTGGGATTAATCCAAAGTTGGTGATAATCACCGTGATTGGTGCGAATATTTGACCAAGTACTGCCCCCGTCAATGGATTTCAAACCCGGCGAATTGAGGACATACACCACATTTTCATTGTTGGGGTCGGCAAATACTTCAATGTAATACCAAGCTCTTTGGGTAAGGCGGTGGTCTTTGCTGACCCGAGTAAAGGACTCGCCCCGATTTTCACTGACAAACAAACCGCACAATTCTTTTTCGGTATCGCTTTCAATCAATACATATACTTTGTTAGAATTTGCCTTAGAAATACTGATACTCATTTTGCCCAATTGTTCGGGAATACCTTTGCTGAGTTTTTGCCAAGTTTCGCCACCATCAGTCGATTTATACAAACCACTGCCTTTGCCTCCACTTTGTACCAACCAAGGCAGGCGGCGATGATCCCACATCGTGGCATATAAAATTCGCGGATTATTGGGGTCAATGACTAAATCAGCACAACCACTATTTTCGTCCACATACAAAGTTTTTTTCCAAGTTTTGCCACCGTCAATGGATTTAAAAACACCTCTTTCGGGGTTGGGTCCGTGCAAAGCTCCTTGCGCCGCCACATACACTATATCCGGATTTTGCGGATGAATCCGAATCCAAGAAATATGCCGAGTTTGCTCTAAACCTAAGTGTTGCCAAGTGCGTCCGGCATCAGTGCTTTTATACACGCCATCGCCGTAGGAGGTCATCACCCCGCGCGGGGCGTGTTCGCCCATCCCCACATAGACTACATTAGGGTCAGAATCGGCTACTGCCACCGAACCCACCGAGCCGGTTTTGAAAAATCCGTCCGAAATATTGAACCAACTAACTCCGGCATCTTCGGTTTTCCAGACTCCGCCCCCGCAAGTCCCCATATAATACACCAAAGGGTTGTCAATTACCCCACAAGCCGTAACCGACCTTCCACCCCGAAAAGGACCAATATTGCGCCATTTGAGGGGCTTGAAATATTGGGCATAATCAATTGATAAGGAGGGATTTGGAGGATTATTGCCGGTTTTTCGTTTGGGATTGTTTTGGGCAAAAAGCCCGGCTGAACTTAATAAAAGTAGAAATAGTAGTATTTTTTTCATCTCAAAAATTCTTTGAATAGTTGAGAGCCAAAATAGGTAAAATTTGGGGAAAGGAAAATAATTTTTTGGGGGAATGAGTAAGTAAAGGTTGAAATGTAATAAATAGTGAATAATGTAGAGTGAATAATGGCTCTTTACCTGTTTTGATGAAATTCTAGCTTTATTCTAAGCCTAACCTCATTTACGCGGGCAGGCTAGACAGCCTGCGTTACAACTTTCTTGAAAAGTGGTAACAATAATTGGGACAGTTTCTAGTTCCGAGTTATTTACTAAGTATCTGATAATCAGATAGTTACATAAAATACTTGAAATAGCATAACTGGTTGACCGTGTCCGCCTCTGGTGGATTATCAGCCAGAGGCAGACACGGTCAATTACTTACAAAAACTGTCCGTAGTATTGGTATAAATAAGTTTGTTTTTTTTAGTTGATAGTTGAAAAATTTTTAAACTTTCTTTTAACTCACAACCTATCATTTCTAATCAGCCATAAAAAATGGGTGCTTGCCTAGCCTATGCAAGCACCCGATGCTTTGGCAGGAGTCGAACCTGCACATCCCGTAGGATAAAGGAGTATCAAACCCTCGTGTATGCCAATTTCACCACAAAGCAATCGCCGAAGCGATGTAATATTTAGCCAATTTGCCCAAACAATCCCTTTACCTGATACCCTTGCTCTACCACTGAGCTACAATCCGTGAGGAGTGTATAATGTTTAGTGTGTAATGCTTAATGTTTAGTGTTTAATTTTATAAATGGCTGATAATCTTTGACTTTTGAAAAATAAGAATGTAACACAGCCTTTAGGCTGTGGGAGGCACAGCCTAAAGGCTGTGTTACAATATTGTAAGTTCCTGATAATCAAATCATTATGCACTCAACACTATGCACTACGCACTCAAAATTGCCGGATTGAGGGGAGTCGAACCCCCGCACTAGGCTTTAGATTGCTCGTCATTTTGACAATACCTTAAGGCTTAGTCTGCGAAGCGAAACACTGAGACTTAATTTTTGGTGATTTTATCAATCGATAAAATCAACCAAAGTGTTTACAATCAAGCTAAGGCTAAGACTAGCTTCGTAAACAATTCATACGAAATTTGGGCGCACGAGTTGTTTTTTTTATAAAAAATTGATTATCAAGCAATTACATTTAAAAACAGCAAATCGCCTATAACTTGTTTAAATTGGTTCAGTAGCGAGATTTCTAAAAATCGAGCTGGACAATTTTCTTTTTAAACTGCAAAAAAACATTTTATTAGTCCAATCAAATTGTTAAAACGAGTTTAAACTACAAATGAGCAATATTCGTATATGCATGTCCAAGAACACGAACGCCTATACGTTATATTATTAGGTGGTTGGTAGCTTACCCCCACCACTTATGATTAGTGACAACTCAGCCACGTCGTTGTCGGCTGGGGCATCTGTTAGTTCCAACTTTTGCAAGTTCCAGTGCATCCACGACCCAGCTGAAGGCTGGAAACCTACAAATATTCCACCAACGGACGATAAATGCCCGAATAACAATGCTGACAACCAACACGCACAGTAAGTAAT
>JALONJ010000053.1 GCA_025455045.1 Microscillaceae bacterium
TCAAGAAAAAAGAAAGTTGTAAAAAAAGTGTATTTATAATCACCTCATTATCAATTAGTTACAGAAAACCTGTTTGTAAATATTCTAAAAAATCAAACATTCGTTTAAAATTTCTACAGTGGGAATTGCTGAAGTGATATTTACTAAAAATATAATCAATTGATAATCAACTATTTACACAATTCCTTATTTTTAATTATTAATTTCTAATTCCTAAGATTACAAAGGTTTTTCATTGTCAATATAAATCATTGATAATCAAATATTTGCAAATAATCACTCATTTACTTATCCAACAATAGTTTGATACAAAGATTATTTTTTTTAATTTTGCCTTGTTATCATCGGTAGTTAAATATCCAATGGCTTCTTATCCAAAAAGTTTTATTCCCAACAAAGTTTAATTATTTATCAATTATCAAAAGCTAATTATTTTAAAACCTATGAAAAAAATCTTGTTTTCAGTACTCCTTGTATTGACCTGCCTAATCAATCTTGCCCACGCCCAAATCAAATTTAGTAAAGAAAGTTGGGAAAAAATCTTGGCTACTGCCCAAAAAGAAAATAAACTCATTTTTGTTGATGTGTATGCTACGTGGTGTGGTCCCTGCAAGTGGATGGATGCGAATGTGTTTACCAACAAAGTAGTAAGCGAAAAATTTAATGCTTTTTTTGTCAATTATAAAGCCGATGCCGAAGGCTCAGGGATGAATGTAGCCCAAAAATACAATGTGAATGTATATCCGACTTTTATGTTTATTGACCCACAAGGCAATGTGGTTTACCGCGTAGAAGGTAGCAAACCTGCCGACCAATTTATAGAAGATGCCAAAACTGCCCTCAGAAGCACCAAAAATGGCAATATTTACTTATTGTATGAAGATGCCTATAACAAAGGTAATCGCCAATCCCAATTCATTGCCGATTATTGCAAATTGCGAAATTTTTATCACCTCAACAATCACGAAATAGTTGAGACTTACTTGGCAAAACTCCCCAATGACTCCCTCAATGCGCCCCTAAATCAACAAATTATCATTCACAATTGTCGTCAAATGTCGGGCAAAGCCTTTGAATATATTTTGAATCACCATACCGAAAAACGCTTTGCCAATGTATTGGAAATCATTTTGAATCAATCATTCAAAGAGGCTGTCGCCCAAAAAGACGAGGAAGCCTTGATACAAATGAGCCAAGTGTATGAGAAAATCAAAACCCCCGAAGAAGCATCACACATCATTCATAATCAATATTTGCAGTTTTATTTTGATACCAAAGCCTTCAAAAAATTTATAAGCTACGCCGAAAACTATGCTGAAAACCACCTACTGGTACAGTATAAAACTGCCGATGATACCAAGCAAAAATCATTACAGGACAATTTGCTTCAGTTGAGTTTTTTATACTTTTCGGGCATCAAAGATGAACGCGCCTTACAAAAAGCAGTCGGCTGGATCGAGGAAGTAAACAAAATTAACCCCAATCCACAATTGTTATCCAATCAGGCTCATTTGCACTATAAATTAAAACAATATGACCAAGCCAAAACCTTGCAAACTCAAGCCTTACAAATGTTAAGAACCAACAACGAAAATGAACAAACTATACAGCGTTACGAAGAAACTTTACAAAAAATTGAAAAGAAAAAATTGTAAATAAACTTACTCCTTTATACTTTTCTCAACCTTTGTGCTTTATTATCTTAAAATAAAAAAGTCGGCTCATCACCGACTTTTTTATAACTACTTGATAATCAAGCATTTAAAATTTAGCATTCTGCGGAGTGCGTGGGAAAGGAATCACATCACGGATATTGCCCATTCCGGTTACAAACAACATCAATCGTTCAAAACCCAAACCAAAACCACTATGTGGGCAAGTACCAAACTTACGAGTATCTAAGTACCACCACAGGTTTTCGGGGTCAATGCCTACCTCATTGATTCGGCTCATAAGCTTATCGTAGTTTTCTTCGCGTTGCGAACCACCCACAATTTCGCCAATCCCCGGAAACAACACATCCATCGCCCTTACAGTTTCTTTGCCTACTTCTTCGCCCTCGTTTTGCTTCATATAAAAAGCCTTGATAGCCTTGGGGTAGTTGGTCAAAATCACTGGTTTTTTGAAATGTTTTTCCACCAAATATCGTTCGTGTTCCGATTGCAAATCAATGCCCCATTTGACCTCAAATTCAAATTTTTTCTTTTTGTGATGACTCGAGTTTAACAAAATTTCGATTGCCTCAGTATAAGTCAGTCGTTCAAATTGGTTACTGACGATAAAATTCAGCTTTTCAAGCAAGCCCATTTCGCTTCGTTCTTCTTGTTTTTTCTTTTTTTCCTCCTCCGCAAAGCGTTTATCCAAAAACTCTAGGTCATCTGGGCAATTTTCTAAGGCATAATGAATCACATATTTCAAAAAATTCTCGACCAAATCCATATTGTCTTGAATATCATAAAAAGCCATTTCCGGCTCTATCATCCAAAACTCCGCCAAATGTCGGGCGGTATTAGAGTTTTCAGCCCTAAACGTTGGTCCAAAGGTATAAATCAAGCCCAAAGCCATAGCCCCCAATTCACCTTCCAATTGCCCCGAAACTGTGAGACTGGTCTCAGCCCCAAAAAAATCTTCTTTATAATTTATTGCGCCATCTTCATTTTTGGGCGGGTTGGTAGGATTCAAAGTGGAAACGTGAAACATCTGCCCTGCTCCCTCAGCATCTGAAGCCGTGATAATAGGCGAATGCCAATAAAAAAAGCCATTGTCATTAAAATATTTGTGAATGGCAAAAGCCAAAGCGTGCCGAACTCGAAACACTGCGCTAAAAGTATTGGTACGTGGTCGTAAGTGAGCATTTTCCCGTAGATACTCCATTGTATGGGCTTTGGGTTGAATCGGGTACTTATCTGCATCTGATTCTCCCAAAATCTCTATCTTTTTTGCCAAGACTTCACAAGTTTGCCCGCTACCCTGCGATTTAACCAAAGTACCTTCTACCGCAATACAAGCTCCAGTAGTGATAGCTTTAATAATATTTACATCAAAATTATCATTCTCAATCACAATTTGCAGATTTTTAATTGTTGAGCCATCATTGAGAGCTACAAAACTCACATTACTGCTCCCACGGCGGGTTCTTACCCACCCCTTTACGGTAATTTCTCTGTCAAATTCCGAAAATCCAAGAATTTGTTTGATGTTAGTTTTCATACTAATCTGATAATCAATAAGTTATAAAATTTTATTCATCAAAAGCCATAAAAAAAGGATTAACTTATACCCTTATAAGCTAATCCTTTATAATCAAATATTGATAATTTACTATTCTTTTGTTTCATCAACCGTTTCAGTTGATGCTTGAACTTCAGGAGTAGCTGTGGTGTCTTCCGATTTTTTACCACCCTTACGACGACTACGTCTAGTAGTTTTCTTGATAGTAGTACCTTTTTGCATGATTGTATTGAAATCTACCAACTCCATCATACAGATTTCAGCATTATCACCCAATCGATTAGCCAATTTGATGATACGAGTATAACCTCCCGGACGGTCGGCAATTTTGTCTGCCACTACATCAAAAAGTTCTTTTACTACTTCTTTATCCTGTACATACGCAAACACCGTACGGCGAGCGTGCATACTATCATTTTTTGCTTTGGTTAGTAAAGGCTCGACATACTTTTTCAAAGCCTTGGCTTTGGCGAGTGTAGTAGTGATTCTTTTATGTAGAATTAAGGAAGAAGCCATATTAGCCAACAAAGCTTTGCGGTGTGAGGCTGTTCTACCCAAATGATTTATTTTCTTTCCGTGTCTCATTGTAATTACTATTTTACCGAGTCAATCTTGCGATTTCGCATCGCTATTTCAACTTAAAAACCCTTTTAGTCCTCGTCTAATTTATATTTAGATACATCCATTCCGAAAGTCAAATTCTTCTCGGCAACCAATTGCTCCAATTCAGTAAGCGATTTCTTACCAAAGTTACGGAATTTCATCATATCCGAAATTTCTAATTTCACTAAATCACCCAAAGATTTGATGTCGGCTGATTTCAAGCAGTTGTAAGCTCGTACCGACAAATCCAAATCACTAATCGATGTTTTGAGTAATTTACGCATATGCAAGAAGTGTTCATCTACTTCTTCGATTTCTTCCTTGCGTGAAGTCTCGATAGTAATATTTTGGTCAGAAAATAACATAAAGTGCTGAATCAAAATATTAGCTGCACCTTTAAGGGCATCTTCAGGGTGAATTGAACCGTCGGTTTCAATATCCAAAATCAATTTTTCGTAGTCGGTTCTTTGCTCAACCCGCGTGTTTTCAACGCTATATTTTACATTTTTAATTGGCGTATGAATAGAGTCGATGGGAATATAACCGATATTTGATTCAGGTATTCTATTGTCTTCAGCCTGCACATACCCACGACCTTTTTCAACATACAATTCTATTTCCAAATCAACTGACTCGTCCAGATTGCAAATCACCAAATCAGGGTTCAAAACCTCAAATGAAGAAGCATATTTTGATATATCTCCCGCCTTCAAGGTGTCTTGATTACGAGCATACACCACAATTTTATTATCAACCATATCCGAAACTTTCTTGAATCGTACTTGCTTCAAGTTCAAAATAATTTCCGATACATCTTGCAACACTCCTTTGATGGTTGAGAACTCGTGCAATACTCCCGGAATCCGAATCGAAGTAATTGCATACCCTTCCAAAGAAGATAGCAACACCCTACGAATTGCGTTCCCAACTGTTACCCCATAACCTCTTTCTAATGGCTTAAACTCAAACAGACCGTGAAAATCCGTAGCTTTGTCCATTAGGACTTTTTCAGGCATTTGGAATGTTAATAACGACATAATTATATATCAAATTAAAGATGGAAAAATGTCCGTATAGAATTAAAAAGAAAAATGTCCGTATAGAATTAAAAAAGGATACTTCGCCATAATTCCTTAGAACCAAGTATCCAAAATTTTAGCTCAATATTATTTAGAGTACAACTCTACGATTAACTGCTCATTGATTTTTTCAGGGATTTGCTCGCGGTCAGGGTACATCAAAAATCTACCTGACATCAAAGCATTATCCCATTCCAACCAATTAAAACGGCGATAGTTAGCCGAAGTCAAACTATTGGTGATTACTTCCAATGATTTTGACTTTTCTCTTACCGAAATAATATCTCCAGCTTTCAATGAGTAGGAAGGGATATTAACTACTTCACCATTCACCAGGATATGTTTATGCAAGACTAACTGACGAGCCGAACGGCGAGTTGGGGCAATTCCCAAACGATAAACCGTATTATCTAATCTAGCTTCCAATAATTTTAACAAATTTTCGCCAGTGATACCACCTTTGCGCGAAGCTTTTTCAAAAGTATTGGCAAATTGTCTTTCGAGCAAGCCGTAAATATACTTGGCTTTTTGTTTTTCAGCCAACTGAATAGCGTACTCTGATTGTTTTCTGCGTTTGCCCTTTCCGTGTTGCCCGGGAGGATAGTTTTTCTTTTGTAAAGCTTTATTGTTACCTAAAACGGGTTCGCCAAACTTTCTTGAAATTTTTGCTTTTGGACCTGTATATCTAGCCATTATCTTATATTTTTAAAACAAGTGATTAAACCTCTTAAACCCTCAATGATTAATTAAACTCTTCTACGCTTAGGCGGACGGCAACCATTATGAGGTAGAGGCGTTACGTCTCTTATTGACAAAATTTCAATATTACAAGTTTGAAGGGTTCTAATTGCCGACTCTCTCCCTGCTCCCGGACCTTTTACAAACACATCTACTTTTCTCAAGCCCAATTCGAAAGCTACTTCGGCACAATTTTTAGCCGCTACTTGGGCAGCATAGGGCGTATTTTTCTTGGAGCCTTTGAAGCCCATTTTACCGGCTGAAGCCCAAGAAATTACCTGCCCACTTGCATTAGTAATAGAAATAATAATATTATTAAAAGATGCTTTGATATGGACTTGACCTATCGCCTCAACTGCTACAATCCGCTTTTTTGCTTTGTCTTTTCTTTTTTGACTCATTTTTCTTTCTAGTTTTTTTAACACTAAAATATTAGAAAATCAAACTAAGAATTACTTAGTTGCTTTCTTTTTATTAGCAACTGTCTTACGTTTACCTTTTCTAGTCCGAGCATTATTTTTGGTTTTTTGACCTCTCACAGGCAAACCTTTGCGGTGACGGATACCACGATAACAGCCAATATCCATCAAACGTTTAATGCTTAATTGAATTTCAGATTTTAACCCGCCTTCAACTTTATACTCGGTATTAATGATATTACGAATGGCGTTAGACTCTTCATCGGTCCAATCAAGTACTTTTTTATTAATATCAACTCCGGCTTTTTGGAGAATAATACGAGATGAACTACGTCCAATACCAAAGATGTAAGTGAGGCTAACTTCTCCTCTTTTACGATCTGGAATATCTACTCCTGCAATTCTAGCCATATCTTTTAACCTTGTCTTTGTTTATACCTTGGATTTTTCTTATTAATAACGTACAACTTACCTTTTCTTCTGATTACTTTACAATCAGCACTTCTTTTTTTAATCGATGCTTTAACTTTCATAACTTATTATTTGTATCGGTAAACAATTCTTGCCTTTGTCAAATCATAGGGAGACATTTCAAGTTTTACTTTATCTCCCGGCAAAATTTTAATATAATTCATTCGCATTTTACCTGAAATATGAGCAATTACTTGATGTCCATTTTCTAACTCAACTCTAAACATTGCATTAGACAATGCTTCGGTAATGATTCCGTCCTGCTCTATGGAGGATTGTTTTGCCATTATATTAAAGTTTGTATTCTTTTTCTATGTATTCAAATGTGGTAAGGATTTCACATTTACCATCTACAATTGCTACTGTATGTTCAAAATGTGCCGATGGTTTACGGTCGGCGGTTCGAATTGTCCAACCATCGCTTGATTGGCTAATATTCCTTTTACCCATATTGACCATTGGTTCAATCGCTATTACGAGTCCTTCTCTTAACACAATTCCTCTACCTCGCTTACCATAATTAGGAACTTGTGGTTCTTCATGAAGGTTTTTACCTAGCCCGTGTCCAACTAATTCCCTAATAACAGAAAAACGATTTTTCTCCACGTAATCTTGAATAGCAAAGCTCACATCACCAATTCTATTTCCTACTCGTACTTGACTGATACCAACATATAAGGAATCCTTAGTTGTTTGTAGCAACCTTTTGACCTCTTCAGAGTTTGTATTTACAGCATAAGTGTAAGCACTATCGCTATGAAAACCATTTAAACAAACTCCACAATCAATCGATACCACGTCACCATCTCTCAATTCATAATTACTGGGAATACCGTGTACGACTTCGTCATTGATGGAAATGCACAATGAAGCCGGAAAATTATTGTAACCTTTGAAAGAGGGATAGCCATTATTATCTTTGATAAACTCTTCAGCTACTTTGTCTAAATCTTTAGTTTTAACCCCCGGTTTAATAAGTTTAGCTACTTCACCGTGAGTTTTACCTAATACTAATGCACTTTTTTTTATAAGGTCTACCTCGTCCTTGGTTTTGTAAAATATCATTGTATTCATTAGGCAACCGCAGAGTTTTGAGATCTGTCTTTTACTTTTCCTGATTTCATCAAGCCTTCATACCGGCGCATCAACAAATAGCTATTAATTTGTTGAAGAGTATCTAAAATTACCCCTACCATAATCAATAATGATGTGCCACCATAAAACTGTGCAAACTCGCTAGTAACTCCCAATCTTACAGCAAAGGCTGGCAGAGTAGCTATCACAGCTAAGAATACCGCACCCGGCAAAGTTATTTTAGACAAAATTGTATCTATATATTCAGAAGTCTGAGGACCCGGTTTGATACCCGGAATAAATCCATTATTACGCTTAATATCTTCTGAAATCCTATTTGGATCAACTTGAATGGCTGTATAAAAATAAGTAAACAATATAATCAACAGCGCAAACAAAATATTATAGCCAAGTTTAGTGTAATCGGCGAAATTTGCCCCTATCCAAGTAGCTACATCACTTTCTGGAAGTATTGTAGGAATTAATGCTGGCAAAAACATCAAAGATTGCGCAAAAATAATAGGCATCACACCTGCGGCATTAATCTTTAATGGAATGTATTGTCTTTGTCCGCCATAGACTTTATTACCCACTACTTGCTTGGCGTATTGAACAGGTATCTTACGAGTAGCTTGGGTTAACATTACTACACCCATTACAACAAAAAACAAGAAAACCATCTCTACGATAAAAATCAAAAATTCTTGTGACTCAAAGCGTGATGTACCTTCTTGAATCATAGCGACCGGCAAACGGGAAACTATACCAATCATAATTAACATAGAAATCCCATTACCAATACCTCGTTCTGTAATTCTTTCTCCCAACCACATTGTAAACATTGTACCTGTGGTCAAGATAACCATAGAAGTAAATACAAAAAACCAATAATCAACTAAAATAGCCTCTTTCGGGATAGTCGTAGTTAAATATCCAAATGATTGAGCGAGGGTAATCACTATGGTCAAAAACCGGGTGTATTGATTAATTTTTTTACGCCCAGACTCGCCTTCTTTCTGTAGTTTTTGAAATGAAGGTAAAGCGACTTGCAATAATTGTAAAACAATTGAAGCAGAAATATAAGGCATAATCCCTAAAGCAAAAATTGATGCTTTCAAAAATGCCCCACCTAAGAATAAATCTATCATTCCTAGAATTCCACCACGATTGGCTGTCAATAATGAAGGCTCGATCCCCGGTAATACAATGTATGAACCCAGTCTAAATACCAACAATAGTAGAACTGTATAAATAATTCTATTTCTAAGTTCTTCTATTGAGAAGATATTTTTGAGTGTAACAAACAATTTTTTCATAAGTGATTAGCGAGTTTTTCGCAGTAATTACAATTTAATGGCTTTACCACCAACCTTTTCAATAGCTTCAATAGCAGATTTAGAAAAATTATGCGCAGTAACCTCTACAGTTTTTGTGAGTTCACCACCTGCTAAAATTTTGATAATATCGTTTTTTGATGCCAATCCATTAGCTGTCAATAACTCAAGATTAACAATCGTTGCATTGGTTTTTTCGACCAAAGCTTGAATGTCAGATAAATTGATAGCTTTGTAGGCTACTCTATGAATATTATTAAAACCAAATTTTGGCAAACGTCTTTGTAAAGGCATTTGTCCACCTTCAAAACCAACTTTTACGCTGTATCCTGAACGTGATTTAGCCCCTTTATGTCCACGGGTAGAAGTCCCGCCGGTTCCTGCCCCCTGCCCCCTACCAACTCTTTTTTTGGTTTTAATAGAACCTTTTGCAGGTTTTAAATTATGTAAATTCATCTTTTGAGAATTTTTAATTTACAGAGTAAAAACTAAACTACTTCTTCAACTACCACTAAGTGCGAAACTTTTTCAATCATTCCGGCAATTTGAGGAGTATTTTCCACTTCGACGGCTTTATTGATACGCCCCAATCCTAATGCTTTAATAATAGCTTTCTGATTCTTTGGGCGCTTGATTAAACTTTTTACTTGTACAATTTTTACTTTAGACATATACTATCCATTAAAAACTTTTGACAAAGAAACTCCTCTTTGAACGGCTACCATATGAGGTGCGCGCATTTTCAATAGGGCATCAAAAGTGGCTTTAACCACATTGTGAGGATTTGAAGAACCCTTAGACTTTGCTAATACATCTTTGATACCGGCACTCTCTAACACTGCACGCATCGCACCACCAGCAATTACGCCTGTACCAGCTGCTGCGGGTTTAAGTAATACCAAACCACCACTATATTTACCTACTATTTCATGAGGAATTGTATGTTTCAACAAAGGTACTTTAATAAGATTTTTTTTGGCATCTTCCACACCTTTTGAGATAGCATCGGTAACTTCATTAGCTTTTCCCAAACCATAGCCAACAATTCCTTTGCCATCACCTACTACTACAATTGCCGAAAAACTAAATCTTCTACCACCTTTTACTACTTTGGCAACCCGATTAATAGCTACTACTCTTTCTTTCAAATCAGCAGTATCATTAGATTTAATCGCTCTAGATTTTGCGTATTGCATAAGATTTTTTACTTAATAAAAATTTAAAATTAAAAATGTAATCCTCCGTCGCGTGCGCCTTCAGCTAGAGCTTTGATTTTACCGTGGTAAAGATAACCATTACGGTCAAATACAACTTTGGTAATCCCTTTTTCACTAGCTTTTTGAGCAAGTAGTTTACCTACTGCTTTGGAAGTTTCTATGTTTACATTTTTAGCTTCCTTGTTGAGTTCATAGGAAGATGCACTAATTAGTGTCTTCTCTTGAGTATCATCAATAATTTGAGCATAAATGGCAGTATTTGAGCGAAAAACCGACAATCTTGGTCTTTCAACACTACCTGAAACTTTTTTTCTGATACTATATTTGATACGACTTCTTCTATCTTTGACAGCCATTGTTATAATTATTTCTTAGCAGCAGTTTTACCAGCTTTTCTTCTAACTACTTCGTTTACAAATCTGATACCTTTACCTTTGTAAGGTTCAACTTTTCTTAGCGACTTAATCTTAGCCGCAATTTGACCTACAAGTTGCTTATCAATTCCTTCAACACTTATTAAAGGGTTTTTACCTTTTTCAGTTATGGCAGAAACCTTCACTTCGGTAGGAACTGCAAAGAATATAGTATGTGAATACCCTAAGCTTAACTCAAGTACGTTATTGACTACATTGGCTTTATAACCAACGCCGATCAGTTCCATATCTATTTTAAATCCGTTAGTAACCCCTTCTACCAAATTGTTAATCAGGGCGCGGTATAATCCGTGCATTGATTTGTGCTGTTTTTGCTCTGAAGGTCTCTCTACAACGATTTCACCTTCTTCTACAACAATTTTGATATCGGAGTTTACTTTCTGTGAAAGTGTACCCTTAGGACCTTTCGCTACTACAGTATTATCGTTTTCAACTGTGATGGCAACGCCTTTTGGAATTGCAATGGGTTTTTTACCTATACGTGACATAGTAAATTCATTAATAAACGTAACATAGCACCTCGCCACCAACATTGAGGTTACGCGCTTCTTTATCAGTCATTAGCCCTTTGGAAGTAGAGAGAATGGCAATGCCCAGTCCATTTAATACTCTGGGTAATTCATCTTTACTTACATACTTGCGAAGCCCCGGACGGCTTATTCTCTCCAGACTTGTAATTGCCGATTCTTTAGTCTCAGGATGATATTTTAGGGCAATCTTGATAACTCCTTGTACTCCAGAGTCATCAAATTTATAATTTTGGATATAGCCTTTATCAAAAAGAACTTTTGTAATTTCTTTTTTGATACTTGAAGCAGGTATTTCCACAATTCTATGACGCGCTTTGATAGCATTCCTTACACGAGTCAAGTAATCAGCTATAGGATCTGTTCTCATTTATATATAATATTTCTGTACCCCTTTAAAAATTGAGATGCAAAGTTAGTATTATTTTGATTAATTACAAAATATTATTATTACCAACTAGCTTTAGTTACACCAGGAATTTTTCCTTCGGATGCAATTTGACGAAACACATTACGGCAAACGCCGAATTTGCGCATATATCCACGCGGACGACCGGTAATTTTACAACGATTGTGCAATCTTATTGGAGAAGCGTTTTTGGGTAATTTATCCAAAGCTTCATAATCCCCAGCGGCTTTGAGTGCCGCTCTTTTGGCTGCATACTTTGCAACAACTTTATCACGTTTTCTTTCACGTGCAACGACTGACTTCTTTGCCATTTTTATATGATTTAGTTATTTTTTACACTAGCGAAGGGCATTCCAACTGCTTTGAGCAATTCAAAGGCTTCTTCGTCAGTATTTGCGGTTGTAACGAAAGTAATATCCATTCCAGTAATGCGATTGATTTTATCAATACTTATTTCAGGAAAAATGATTTGTTCTTTAACTCCTAGAGTATAATTACCCCGCCCGTCAAAACCTTTATCACTAATACCTTTAAAATCTCTAACCCTTGGTAGGGCAACAGTAATCAGACGATCTAAAAATTCATACATTCTATCACCTCGTAAAGTAACTTTTGCTCCAATTGGCATATTTTCGCGCAATTTGAAGTTAGAGATAGCTTTTTTCGAGATGGTAGGGACGGCTTTTTGTCCACTAATTGTAGTTAATTCTTCTACACCTACATCAACCATTTTTTTGTCAGATACGGCTGCACCAATACCTTTGTTGATTACAATTTTGGTTAACTTAGGAACCTGCATAATTGATTTATAATCAAATTTTGTTTTTAATGCAGGAACTACATCATTCAAATATTTTTCTTTAATACGAGGTAACATTTTTATGCCTCCTTGTTAGATGAATGTGGTTTAAAATATCTTTGTAGTTTACCGTTTTCATCACGTTTTCTACCAGTTCTGTGTGCTTCACCAGTGCTTTCATCGATAACCATTAGGTTACTAATATGAATAGAAGCTTCTTTAGATTCTATCTTGCCGTTGGGATTGTTGGTAGAGGGTTTCACGTGCTTTTTAACCTTATTACGGTCTTCTACAATTGCGCGTTTTTTTTCAACATCAATTGAAAGCACTCGTCCTTTTTTATCCTTTTCATCCCCTGCAATAATCAAAACCATATCTCCGACTTTGATATGCAATTTAGGCTGTTTATTCTTTTTACGTTCCATCTTAATTTACAATACTTCTGGGGCTAGAGATACGATTTTCATAAATTGCTTTTCACGCAACTCTCTTGCTACCGGTCCGAATATACGAGTTCCTCGTGGTTCATCATTATTATTAAGAAGCACTGCCGCATTATCTTCAAAACGGATATAAGAGCCATCGGTTCTACGAACCGCGCTTTTAGTTCTTACCACAACTGCTTTCGAAACAGTTCCTTTCTTTAAATTACTTGATGAAAGGGCTGATTTTACAGTTACTACAATTTTATCGCCTAGAGTAGCATATCTTTTTTTTGTGCCGCCTAGTACTCTAATACAAAGTACTTCTTTGGCACCACTATTGTCAGCTACATTCAGTCTGGATTCTTGCTGTATCATAACTCAGAATTTCATTAATTAATTTAATTACTTAGCTCTTTCAATGATTTGAACTAAACGCCAACGTTTATTCTTACTTAATGGACGACATTCCATTATTTTTACAATATCACCGATGTTACAGTCTTCAGCCTCGTCATGAGCCATAAATTTTGTAGTTTTAGTGATAAACTTACCGTAAATAGGGTGTTTAAATTTACGCTCAACTAATACAGTAATAGTTTTATTCATTTTATTACTGTAAACCTTCCCTATTCTCTCTTTTCTGGATTTTCTTTCTAGTTCCATATCTTATCTGTGAATTGGGGGTATCAAATTAATTTGTCTTTTTTCGGGCGTTCAACTCTGTTTTCAATTGAGCAATGTAACGGCGGGTTGCTCTAATTCTCATTGGATTTTCAATGGCTGACACCGCGTGAGCAAATTTCAATCTTCGTAAAGATTCAGACTCCGAATTAATATAGTCAATTAATTCCTGCTCAGTCATAGATTTCATCTCATTATCTTTCATAATTACCCAACATATTCTCTTTGAACCACAAACTTTGTCTTAATTGGCAACTTTTGAGCGGCTAGGTATAGAGCTTCTTCGGCTACCTCACGGCTTACCCCATCTAACTCAAACATAATTCTCCCAGCTTGCACAGGTGCTACCCAATATTCAGGTGAACCTTTACCTTTACCCATCCGTACCTCAGCCGGTTTTTTGGTGATTGGTTTATCGGGAAATATACGAATCCATATTTTACCTTCGCGCTTCATAGTACGGGAGATACTGATACGACAGGCCTCAATTTGGCGAGCTGTAATTCTACCCGGCTCAAGAGCTTTAAGAGCAAAACTTCCAAAGGCGATTACGTGACCGCGAGTAGCAACCCCTCTAATCCGACCTTTCTGTTGTTTTCTAAATTTAGTTCTTTTAGGCTGTAGCATTGTCTTGCAATTTTTATATTACCTCATTTGTACCCTATACTACTTTTTTTTCTTTTTTTGTCCACCACCACCGCCTTCATTTCCTCGACGACGACGTTGTTGTTGTGGTTGCTGAGGTTGTTGTTGTTGAGATTGAGTACTTTTCTCATTGGTGTTACCAGTGGCTTGATTTGGTGACAAATCAGGTTTACCGTAGATTTCTTTTTTGAAAATCCATACTTTGATGCCAATTTTACCGTAAACGGTGTTGGCTTCTGATACTGCATAATCAATATCAGCTCTCAAGGTATGTAGTGGTATTCTACCTTCTTTGTATTGTTCAGCGCGTGCCATATCCGCCCCACCTAAACGTCCCGAAACTTTTACCTTAATACCTTGCGCACCCACTCTCATTGCTGAGGCAATTGCTTGTTTCATTGCACGACGGTAAGATATTCGGGCCTCTAATTGTTGAGCTATTCCCTCGCCTACCAATTTGGCATCTAATTCAGGACGTTTAATTTCAAAGATATTAATTTGAACATCCTTATTGGTAATTTTCTTAAGCTCTTCCTTAATTTTATCAACTTCACCACCGCCACGACCAATGACTACTCCCGGGCGAGCGGTGTGAATAGTAAGGATGATTCTTTTTAACGTTCTCTCGATAATAATTTTAGAAATACCGCCTTTGGGAATACGAGCGTGAATGTATTTTCTTATTTTATCATCTTCAATCAATTTTTCAGAAAAGTCTTTACCACCGTACCAATTGGAGTCCCAACCTTTGATGATACCTAATCTTAGACCTACCGGATTAACTTTTTGTCCCATTGACTTATGACTTTTAAATTTAAAATTTAGATAGTGGCTTGATTCATACTGTCAAGCACCATAGTAATATGATTGGAACGTTTACGAACTCGGTAACCACGTCCTTGTGGTGCAGGGCGAAGTCTTTTCAACATTCTACCACCATCTACATAGACTTCTTTGACATACAAATCTGCTTTATCAATGTCTATGTCGGCGTTTTTGCTTTTCCAATCAGCAACTGCTGTTTTGAGTAAGCTTTCCATCATCTGCGCCCCTACACGAGGTTCAAATTTTAAGATATTTAAGGCGTGGGATACTTTCTTACCACGAATCAAATCAGCTACCAAACGCATTTTACGAGGAGAAGTAGGAAGATTATTCAAATGTGCGGTGGTTGCCCCTTCTCGCCCTTGCATAGCTTCTTTTCGCTCTTTCTCAGCCTCTTTTTTTTGTCTGATTAGAACAGATTTTTTCAATTTCTGCTTTTCCATGACAAATTATTTTTTCTTTTTATCTTTCTTTGCTACGTGTCCTCTAAAATTTCGGGTAGGAGCAAACTCGCCTAAGCGATGCCCTACCATATTCTCGGTGATATAAACCGGAATAAATTTGTTCCCGTTGTGAACGGCAAAAGTATGACCAACAAAATCGGGAGAAATCATTGAGCGGCGCGACCATGTCTTGATTACCGTTTTTTTGCCTGACTCATTCATTACATCTACTTTCTTTTGTAGGTGATGTTGGATATACGGACCTTTTTTAAGTGAACGTGCCATTATTTCCTCCTAGCTTTGATTAATCGGTTAGAGTATTTGTTTTTGGTTCTGGTCTTTTTGCCTTTAGCATATAAGCCTTTACGTGAGCGTGGATGCCCACCTGAAGCGCGACCTTCACCACCACCCATAGGGTGATCTACCGGGTTCATTACAACACCTCTTACTCGGGGGCGGCGGCCTAGCCAACGTTTTCTACCAGCTTTACCCATACTGACGTTCATATGGTCGGAGTTAGAAACCGAGCCTACGGTTGCCATACAGGTCAATAATACAAGGCGAGATTCGCCTGATGGTAATTTAAGGTTGGCATATTTGCCTTCACGAGCCAACAATTGAGCATAAGAACCGGCACTTCGAGCGATTTGTCCGCCTTTGCCGGGTTGCATCTCAATGTTATGCACGATAGTACCCAGAGGAATTTCGGCTAGTGGTAAAGCGTTGCCAATTTCGGGGGCAATTGATTTGCCAGAAATTACTGTTTGTCCTACTTTGATACCTTGCGGGGCAATAATGTAGCGTTTTTCGCCATCTACATAAAAAAGTAGGGCAATGTAAGCAGTTCTGATTGGGTCATACTCGATAGCTTTTACAACTGCCGGAATGCCAAATTTGTCCCTTTTAAAATCAATAACACGATAAAATTGTTTGTGTCCTCCACCAATATATCGCATTGTTCTACGCCCCAAGTTGTTGCGTCCACCCGATTTTTTGATGGGTTGGAGCAAAGATTTTTCGGGGGTGCTTTTCGTAATCTCATCAAAAGTAGGAGCTAAACGAAAGCGTGTCCCGGGCGTGATAGGTCTTAGTTTTTTAAGTGCCATTGCTTAAACTCTCTTTGCAATTAAATACTAATTATTGTGATGACTATACACATTTGTTAATTAAAACTCGCAATCATCACTACTCAATTTTTTAGATACTTTCAAAAAGGTCGATTACTTCGCCTGCTCTCAGGGTAATAATTGCCTTTTTGTAAACATTTGTTCTACCTTCAATTATTCCGGTTTTGGTATATTTTACCTTAGCTTTGCCTTTATAATTGATGATATTTACTGCTTCAACCTCAACGCCGTACACATTTCTGATTGCTTCGGCTATTTGAATCTTATTTGCTCTTTTATCCACGATAAAGGCAACTCTCTCTTTACCACCTTTTATTTTATCAGGAAGTGATTCCGTTTTTTCGGTAAGCAAAGGTCTTTTCAGAATATCGTTATTTTGCATCGCCTTATTTATTAAACATTTCTTCTAATTTTGCTACGGCACTTTCGGTCAGCAATAGCCTTTCCGCGTGGAGAATTTCGTAAGTGTTTACTTGATTAAAAGTTATCACTTTGGCATTGCCTAAATTGCGACTTGACAAATAAACATTGGGGTTATTTTCGGGGAGCAAAAGCAATGTTTTTTGATTATCCAAAGATAAACCTTTTAAAAAAGTAATATAATCTTTGGTTTTTGGGGCTTCAAAATTGAAGTCTTCAACGACTGCAATTTTTGTGTCTTGGGCTTTGTAAGTGAGGGCAGATTTGCGAGCCAAGTCTTTAGTTTTGCGATTGACTTTGAAGCTGTAATCCCGAGGGCGAGGTCCGAAGATACGACCTCCACCTACAAACACCGGCGATTTGATACTACCAGCTCGAGCTGTACCAGTTCCTTTTTGCTTTTTCAATTTTTTGGTAGAACCTGTTATTTCACCACGTTCTTTTGACTTATGAGTCCCTTGGCGTTGATTAGCCAAATATTGTTTTACATCCAAATAAATGGCGTGGTCATTGGGTTCTATCTTATAGATTTCATCCGACAGAACTACAGTTCTACCGGTATCTTTGCCTTCCTTATTTAATACTGCAATTTCCATCGTTATTATTTTTCTATAAGTACATAAGAATTGTTTGCTCCCGGTACGGAACCACTTACCAAAATTAGTCCTTGTTCAGACATAACTTTCAAAACTTTGAGGTTTTGCGTTTTTACACGCTTACCGCCGGTGCGACCAGCCATTCGCAAACCGGGAAATACACGAGAGGGAAACGAAGAAGCTCCAACTGAGCCGGGGTGTCTTTGGCGGTCGTGTTGTCCGTGAGTTGAACCACCTACCCCGCTAAAGCCGTGGCGTTTCACAACGCCTTGAAAACCTTTTCCTTTAGATGTCCCTATGACATTTACTACATCGCCTTCGTTGAAGATGTCGTTGACATTGATTACATCACCTAATTGATACTTGCCTACTTCAAAGCTTTTGAACTCTACCAATCGGTGTTTGGGAGTTGTGTTGGCTTTTTTGAAATGGTTTAACATTGCCTTGCTGGTGTTTTTTTCTTTCTTTTCACCAAAAGCAATTTGAAGGGCATTGTATCCGTCTGTTTCTTTGGTTTTTACTTGTGTAACTACACAAGGACCAACTTGGAGAAGCGTGCAAGCGACTTGTTTTGTAGAGGCTTCGTCGGTTTGGAAGATGTTGGTCATTCCGATTTTTTTACCAATAATACCTGCCATTTTCAATTATACATTAAAAAGACTGCCGTTGCAGTCAGTTGTTTTTAAGATTTTGGTGTACTACCCACCAAAAGGGAGTGCAAAGTTAGTTATTAATTTTAAGTATGCAAGGGTTTGTGAATAAATATTTCGATTTTTTTTTGGTTTTTGCTTTCTTTTAAAAGTTTTATAGTACAGCAAATAGCAAATATTATTGGGTAATCCTATAAAAAAGAAGAATTAGTTATGGTTTATTTGTGTAAAAAATTGAATAGTTTGGATAAATCTCAAAATATTAAAATGTAATTTGTCGAGTTTTTAAATAATAAAAAAGCATTTTTTGGCATTTATTATTCAATGCTGCGATGAATTTGTTGCTTTAAAAATTTCAGGTTATTGTTTAATAGCTTGATAATCAATTAGTTATATAATTATTTTAAAGTAATATAACTCGCTGATTATCAATCAGTTAGCATAAACAGAGCGTAATTAATTGACTATCAAACGGTCCCAAGTTCGAGTCCGAGAAATTATCCAAATCATTGCAAAACGGGTGCATTTCAAATTTACGCATTTCTTTTGCCTCACCCTGCCCTCTCCGAAGGAGAGGGTAATAGGTGGTAAATTTGAAATGCACCCTTGCAAAACTTATAATACTGCTATACATTTTTTAATTCGCCACTAAGACCCTAAGGCACAATTTGTTGATTATTGGTACTTTGCGCGAAAACAGAATGGTATAGCAGTATTGTAAAAATTAATACTACTATACACTTTTTATTCGCCACTAAGACCCTAAAGCACAATTTGTTGATAATCAGATACTTAGAGACTTTGTACTTTAGTGGCTCTACGTTTTGTACAGCAGTATTAAAACTTATATCAAAGTGATAACTAACTATTTGAATATCAACAAATTACAAAAAAATTTAATTAACTGAGTTTTATCGCAATTTCAAAGTAACTAAGGTAATGATTGCCAAGATGATACCGATAGTCCAAAAACGGGTAACGATTTTTGCCTCGTGGTAGCCAAGTTTTTGATAATGATGGTGTAGGGGTGCCATTTTGAAAATGCGCCTACCTTCGCCGAATCTACGTTTGGTGTATTTGAAGTAGCCCACTTGAAGCATCACTGAAAGGTTTTCTGCCAAAAAAATCCCGCACATAATTGGAATTAACAGTTCTTTGCGCACACAGAACGCCAATACCGCTATCAAACCACCCAAAGTCAGGCTACCGGTATCGCCCATAAAAACCTGCGCCGGATAGGAATTGTACCACAAAAACCCAATACAAGCCCCAGTAAATGCCGAACAAAAAATCACTAATTCGCCTGCGTTGGGTATAAACATAATATTCAAATAATTGGAAAAAACCGCGTTGCCCGACAGGTAGGCAAACAAACCCAAAGTTAAACCAATGGTTGCCGAAGTTCCGGCTGCCAAACCGTCTAGCCCATCGGTAATATTTGCCCCATTTGAAACGGCAGTGATGATAAAAATTACAATCAAAGCATACAAAAGCCAAGTCAAATCAAAACTCCCCCAATTGCCCAAAATACTATAATCCAGCTCATTATTTTTCACAAAAGGAATGGTTGTAGCCGTTGATTTAATATCGTGGTATGATGGAGTGCGGTTGGAGGTAATCACCTGATTATCAGGCTTTTGGTATTGGCGAACCACCACATCTTCGTGAAAATATAGGGTAAGCCCAACAATCAGCCCCAAGCCTACCTGCCCAAAAATCTTGTATTTACCTTTGATACCTCTATCGCCGACCATAAAGTTTTTCTTTTTAAAAACTTTGGTATAATCATCTAAAAAGCCAATAGCTCCGAGCCACAATGTAGAAATTAAAAGTAAAATAATATAAATATTGTCCAATTTTGCCAACAACAAGGTAGGCAACAAAATCGCCCCAATGATTATCAAACCACCCATTGTAGGCGTGCCTTGTTTTTGCTCCTCCCCTGCCAGCCCGAGTTTGCGCACGTCTTCGCTCATTTGAAATTGGCGCAAGCGATTGATAAGTCGCTTGCCAAATATCATTCCGACTGCCATCGAGATAGCCGCCGCCATACCGGCGCGGAACGAAATGTATTGAAAAACTCCCGTGCCAATGATGTCAAATTGTTGGTCGAGGTAGGTAAATAAATAATAAAGCATTTGATTTTTAGATTTTCCGATTGACGTAACTAGAATGTTTAATTAATTGATAATCAAGTAATTATACTCTTGTTGGTCTTTGATTTCTAAATAGTTTTTATTTTTTGGGTTTTCATCGCCAAAATAACAACGTTTTTTTGGGAAATGATAAATAATTGGCTTGATTTATTTTCCAAAAATCACACTCCCTAATGATGATGAATTGACATGCCATTACGCAAACACATAACTTATTGATTATCAAGTACTTACATATTATCCTGTCAAATTCTTATCAATTGCCAGCTCTTATCCTTAATTTTGTAAAAAATATTTGAAATCATTATTAATCTCAAGTCTTTGAAATGAAATCTCCTATAGTTGCTCCTTCCATTTTGGCGGCAGATTTTGCCAATTTACAACACGAAATTGAAATGATTAATCGGAGCGAAGCCGATTGGATTCATATTGATGTAATGGACGGGGTATTTGTTCCCAATATTTCTTTGGGTTTGCCGATTTGTGAAGCCATCAACCGCCACGCCCGCAAAACAATGGATGTGCATTTGATGATTGTGCAACCGGAGCGTTATCTTACCGAATTCAAAAAAGCCGGTGCCGAATACCTCACCGTGCATCTTGAGGCTTGCCCACATTTGCACCGTACTATCCAGCAAATCAAGGACTTAGGTTGCAAAGCCGGAGTAGCTCTCAATCCGCATACCTCGGTAGAGAGCTTGCGCGATGTAATTGAGATGTTGGATTTGGTGTGTTTGATGTCGGTCAATCCGGGTTTTGGTGGGCAAAAATTTATTGCTCGTACTTACCAAAAAATCAAAGATTTAAAAACATTAATCAGTGAAGAAAACTCCTCGGCATTGATTGAAATTGACGGTGGGGTAAACGAAGCCAATGCGCACGCGTTGCTGGATAGCGGAGCCGATGTATTGGTTGCCGGTAATTTTGTATTTAGCTCGGCTAATCCCGAACAAACAATTGCCGGATTGAAACAGGTATTGGTATAAACAGTCTATCTCTAATTTTGCAATTGCAAGGAAGTAAATCCTTCGTAATTGCAGAAAAACACAATTATTTTCTGTTTTTAATAACAGTACTTCGGACAGTTTTTATAAGTAATTGATTATCAGTTGGTTATGTTATTTCAAGTATTTTTTGCAACTACCTGATTGTCAAGTGCTTAGCAAATAACTCCGAACTAGAAACTAGAAACTGTCCGAACTATTGTAATAAGAAATTAGGAATTTACTAACGTACACATATTTTGAAAATTTACTAGCTAAATGTATTATTCGTCAAAGACAAGCGGGTAGAATCATAACTATTTGATAATCAGACAGTTATACATTTTTAACTTTTTGAATAATAATCTTGCATAAACCCTACGATTATGTGGCAAAAGCTTTCGCATCGCTTACTCCAAATTGAGAAATTTCGCACCAATGCGATTTTTTTTGGGTTGTTGACTATTACAGTGGGGCTATTTCAGAGAGCCGGAGCTTATATCAGTCAAGCCGCCGGTGTAGCTACTCAACCGCTTGATTTGGAGTTTTTCTTTTCGGCAAATCGGGCTTATGAACTTATAGCCACTTACAACGAAGCCGTACGGAGTTTTTATATTCCTTTTGAGCTTACTGCCGATATGGTTTATCCATTTTTATACAGTACCTATTTGAGTTTATTATCGAGTTTTTTGTTGAAAATAAATTGGCAAAACCCTCATAATCAGGCGATTAGCCTAGTTAATTTATCGCCTTTCGCTACGGCTTTTTTTGATTTTTGGGAAAATTTGGGCATTGTAGTATTGGTTGCCAATTACTCAACCCGTTTGGATAGTTTAGCCAATTTGACTGGAGTAGTAAACGGAATCAAGTGGATTTTTGCCGGTTTTGCTTTGTTGAGTATTTTGGTTTTGACTTTGCGTTGGTTATTGAGGAGGTTTAGGCAATAACCAACTCATATTTTACAATATTTCGGACAGTTTTTATAAGTAATTGATTATCATTTAGTTATGCTATTTCAGCAATTCCCAATGTAGAAATTTTAAACGAATATTTAATTTTTTAGAATTTTTATAAATTAAATTTGGTTCTTCACCACTTTTCAGGAATTGCCTTTAGGAATTCCATTGAATTCTGAAAAGCTCTCGCTTTTCAGTGATTCTGAACATTACCAAGCAAAAT
>JALONJ010000054.1 GCA_025455045.1 Microscillaceae bacterium
GGATAAATGGCTACCCCGTCTATCAAGGCAAAATAATGTTTAAACATATTTTTAAAGGTTTTATGGTTGGATGGTTTTATGGTTAATTTTATTTTAATACTTTCAAATATTTTTCACAAATCCTTGATTAACAGTATTTTAAGAAAAAAATTATTAACCATACAACCATATCACCATTTAATAATTGAATTATTTATTTCAAACTCACATTTTCTTTTACTTCAATGTCTTTACCCAAGCGTTGCAAGTAGGCAATCAAAGCAATGATTTCGCGGTCTTTGGCAGATTTGATTTTTTTCTCATTTTGCAAATTTGCCACAATTTGCTCGGCTTGTTTATTGACCTCAGCAACTACTTTGTCTTCATAACCTTCGGGATACGGTACCCCTAAGTTGCGCATTGCCGTAATTTTGGGCTTGATGTCTTCGGCATTGAAAGTATTTTCAATCAACCACGGGTATTCGGGCATTATCGATTTTTCTTCTACCTGACGTGGGTCTTGCATATGCAAGTAGTGCCAACTATCTTGTTTTTTGTTGTTGCCATACCCTTCGCGTGCCAAGTCGGGACCGGTACGTTTCGAACCCCACAAGAAAGGATGGTCATATACAAACTCACCGGCTTTGGAGTACTCACCATAACGCTCGGTTTCGGAGCGGAAAGGACGAACCAATTGCGAGTGGCAACCCACGCAGCCTTCACGGATGTATAAATCGCGTCCGTGCAATTCAAGTGGTGTATAGGGCTTCACGGAGGCTATAGTCGGAATATTGGACTTAATCATAATCGTAGGCACAATTTGAATAATACCTCCTACGGCTACGGCAAATAAAGTCAAAACAGTAAATAAAATAGCTTTGCGTTCCAATACACTGTGCCAGCCGGTTTCGTGTCCGGTGAATTTTTTGGCTAAGGCTGGAGCTTCGGCGGCTTCGTTTTTCAAGAATTTGCCACCGGCGGCAGTCATCCAAAGGTTGTAAACCATAATTAATGTACCTACCAAAAACAAGCCACCACCCAAAGCGCGGAGCATATACATCGGCAAAATTTGGGTTACAGTTTGCAAGAAGTTGCCATACACCAATACACCATCAGGCGTAAATTGTTTCCACATCAAACCTTGAGCAAAACCACCAAAATAAAGCGGTAAAGCATAGAAGATAATTCCTAAAGTACCCAACCAAAAATGCGTATTGGCTAATTTGACCGAATAAAGCTTGGTTTGCCACATTCTTGGGAATAACCAATACATCATCCCAAAAATCATAAAACCATTCCAACCCAAGCCGCCTACGTGTACGTGGGCAATAGTCCAGTCGGTAAAGTGGCTGAGGGCGTTTACGTTTTTGAGCGAAAGCATCGGACCTTCAAAAGTAGCCATACCATAAGCTGTAACGGCTACCACAAAGAATTTAAGAACCGGATCTTCGCGTACTCTATCCCAAGCACCGCGTAGGGTCAAAAGTCCGTTAATCATCCCGCCCCAAGACGGCGCAATGAGCATAATTGAGAATACCGTGCCTAAGCTCTGCGCCCAATCGGGCAAAGCTGAATACAATAAGTGGTGCGGACCCGCCCAAATATAAATGAAGATTAAAGACCAGAAGTGGATAATAGATAGTTTGTAGGAGTACACTGGCCGGTTGGCGGCTTTGGGCATATAATAATACATCAAGCCCAAAAATGGAGTTGTTAAGAAAAATGCCACGGCATTATGCCCATACCACCATTGTACCAAAGCATCTTGCACGCCTGAATAGATAGAATAGCTTTTCCACAAACCAATTGGGTATTCCAATGAGTTGAAAATGTGCAAAATAGCTACTGTTACGATGGTAGCAATGTAAAACCAAACTGCTACGTACATATGTCGCTCGCGGCGCGTGAGAATCGTACCTACAGTATTGATGGCAAATACCACCCATACCAAAGCAATGGTAATGTCAATAGGCCACTCCAACTCCGAATATTCTTTGGAAGTAGTAATACCTAAGGGCAAAGTAATGGCGGCAGCTAAAATAATCAATTGCCAACCCCAAAAGTGTGTCCAACTCAAAGCATCGCTAAACAAGCGCGCCTTGAGTAAGCGTTGCAGAGAGTAATAAACTCCCGCAAACATCGCGTTTCCTACAAACGCAAAAATAACTGCGTTTGTGTGCAAAGGGCGAATTCGCCCAAACGAGGTATAAGGAATACCAAAGTTAAAAGGAGGGTAAAATAACTGAATCGCAATCAGTAAACCAACGGTCATACCGACTATACCAAAAATAATCGAGGCAATCATAAAAGCCCGCACGATATTATTATCGTAGCTAAACTTCTCAATCACTCCCGATTCGCGGGACTTTTCTAGCTTTTCACCCGTAAGTAATACGTGTTCTTCCATAATATCTTTATCGGTTTATGAGATGAATGATGGGTTAAAAGTAGAAAGGGTAGCTAGAGATTAAAATGACAAAAATCAGCTTCAGAAAAAAAATGAAATTTTAAACGATTTTTTTGTGATTATTATTAGCATAATAATCTGATAATCAGCTAATTATAATTTATTTCTAAAAAAACAAAAAATAATCGCTGGCTAAAAATGTTACTCCTAATATGCGTGATTGGTCAATCAAAACGTTAGTAGCAATTATTTCCGAAGCTACTTCAAATTTGACTCACCCCAACTCGACAAAGCATTTAAGATAAGTTTTAAAGACCTTCCCCACTCTGTTAAGGCATAAGTTAATTATAAAATGCGTTAGTGCGCTGATACAACACACTGATTATCAGCAACTTATATAAATCAACCTGTAACAAAATTAATTTTATAATTATTGAAAATAGCTAACTCACTGATTATCAACGAGTTATACAATTCAACTCCATTTATATAACTCATTGATTATCAAGCAGTTACAAATTTCAATAAACTGATTTTTTAAAAACTGTTACACATATTGAGATTTAGTATCCATACTTTTCTTGCCAAAGCCGTTTGAGGTATTGTCGCAGTTCATTTTCGCGGGCATTTTGCCCGGGTTCGTAAAATTTAGTACCGGCAATATCATCGGGCATATATTCTTGAAAAATAAAATTATTCACAAACTCGTGGGCATACTGATAGTCTTTGCCATAGCCGGTTTTCTTCATCAGGGCAGTAGGGGCATTGCGCAAGTGCATAGGCACGGGTAAGTCGCCGGTTTTGCGCACCAAGTCGAGTGCTTGCTCAATTGCCACATAGCTGGCATTGCTTTTGGGCGAGCTTGCCAAATACGCGGCAGTTTGCGACAAAACAATGCGGGCTTCAGGATAACCTATCACATTGACCGCCTGAAAACAGTTAGTTGCCAAAACCAAAGCCGTAGGATTGGCATTGCCAATGTCTTCGGAAGCCAAAATCAGCATCCGGCGGGCGATAAATTTGGGGTCTTCGCCGCCTTCAATCATTCGAGCAAGGTAATATATCGCCGCATTGGGGTCAGAGCCTCGCAAAGATTTGATAAACGCCGAAATGATGTCATAGTGTTGTTCACCGTTTTTGTCATACAAAACGGTTTTTTGCTGTACCACTTGTTGCACAGCTTGGTCGGTAACGGTAGCAATTTCTTGATTAATTGAGTTGATAACTAACTCAAATATATTCAACAATTTACGTGCATCGCCCCCCGATAAGTTGAGCAAGGCTTCGGTTTCTTGCAAAACAATGCGTTTGTTTTTTAAGATTTCATCGTTTTGAATGGCAAAACTCAACAAATTCAACAAATCCTCACGCTCCAAAGATTTGAGAATATACACCTGACAACGCGAAAGCAAAGCCGATATAACCTCAAAAGAGGGATTTTCGGTGGTTGCGCCTATCAGTACAATGGTTCCGTCTTCTACAGCTCCCAGCAGAGCGTCTTGTTGGGCTTTGTTGAAGCGGTGAATTTCGTCGATAAACAAAATACTGCCGGGTTTGTACTTTGCTTTTTCAATCACCTCACGGACTTCCTTCACGCCTGAACTGATAGCACTCAGCGTAAAAAAAGCCCGATTCAACTGCTTGCCAATAATGCGCGCCAGCGTAGTTTTGCCCACGCCCGGCGGTCCCCAAAAAATCATTGAAGGAATTTTGCCCGAAGCGACAATCTGCGAAAAAATCGCTCCCTCTCCTATCAAATGCCTTTGCCCGATTACTTTTTCCAAAGCATCGGGGCGTAGGCGCTCGGCGAGTGGTGGTAGATTATTTTGCGTGTTGAATAATTCCAAAATATTATGATTAAGTATTTGATTATCAGTTTTTAGCTGATTATCCAAATTTTATTTTAAATAGCACTTAATTTAGAATAAAATATTTTGCGATGATTAGGTGGCATATTTTTATGGATTTGATTTATATTTTATTTCTCAATTATGGTTTTTAAGTACTCTATCAAACTCTCGGGTGTTTCAGCATAGCCTTCAAAAATATTAATTGCTTGTTCATTGCTTATACTACTCCCATCACCAAAGGCAAAATTTATTTTTTCTTTAAGGGTAGTTTTTGCATTATTAGCATCTTGTAATAATAATTGGATTAACTTTATCAAAAATTGCATTTCATATTTTCCTCGGAAAACTAACCTTTGTTCACAACTTGAAAATTCAACAATTTTTACATTTAACACGTCTTCATTAATAGGGGTTGCATTTGGAAAAGTTAGTTTAATTTTCTCTAAGTCATAATTGGATGAGATGCTTGACAAAGAAAACTCCACAAAATCTTTTGGGAGCTTATCATCTAATTTAGCCCCAGTCTGTAGCCCTTCTTTGTTTCTTATTTCAATCAAACAGGCATACCAAGCATTTAGTAAGTTAGTAGCTGAATGAAATTCTTTTTGTCTATCAACAAAAAGTTTTACACAAACTTCAAAGGCAGTATCACTTACTTCAGAAAGATGAAGCTCGTTTTTCAAAATTTCTTTAAAAACTTCGACAGAAACATACAAATTCTCGATTGAATAGCAAGGCGTTTCATAAATTGGTGGATTTTTAGGAGGTAAAGGCTCATTAAAATCTCTGTCTATGAAAAAACCTTTCTTATAATTATCGTATTCGCTCTTGTTTATAATAAGTTCGTAAACTGCCAGTACCTGTGCTCTACCTCCACATTTTATTGAATGGTAGTTATTGGTAAATCGTTTAATTCTTGGTACATAATACGCATTGTCTTTACCTTCCCAAAAACAAAATAAATAATCTGAAAATCTACCGGTAGATAATGCAAACTCCTGAAAGGCAACTTGCGGCTTTTCTCTACTTTTACGTAACTCCTCAATATAACTCATTGATTTACAGCAAGTTTAGGTTCTCTGATATATTCACTCAAGCCAACTGCATATTTATCTAATTCATTATCAAAAATGAAGGGCGAATGAGTTACAGCCAATAAAAAATCACATTTTTTTGAATTAATGACATCAGGTAATAATTGTTGTTGCCAAAGCATACTTAAGGATAATTCAGGCTCGTCAAAAAGCATTATGAAATGTTGATTTTCATTGGCTAGATATATTTTTGAGAATATTGAAATAATTTGTTTTTCACCTGAGGATAGTTTACTCAATAGTATTTCTTCTCCTGTAATGTCAGATTTTACATATATTTTAATGGCACTTTCGTCATAAAATATCTTTTTATTGATGAGATATTTGTTACATACATCACGAAAAAACTTAACTGAGTTATCAATTTCTTTTTGTTTTTCATATTGTTCAACTAATTTCTGGATGAGAAAAGCTAAAATAGGGTTATGATTTTTAAAATCTTTATTTTTCACGATTTCTTTTACAGTATCCTTAACTTCTTGACCTAATTCATTTCCAACTCTTGCAAAAATTATTTCTAGGTCATCTTCATTGATCCTTTCAAAAATGTTTGTATTAGTATTAGTATCAATCACAACTTTTAAAATATCTTTGGTAAAGTTAGTAAAACCTTGCCCATTGAGCTTACTTATGTCAGTTTCTATTTTTTTAAATCTACTTTGAACATCATCCATACCAAATTTAATTAAAGCATTCTCTTGGCTTAGCAATTCGTCTTCATTATATCCAAGTATGTGTAAATCTTCCTCGATTCGTCTAAATGTAGGAAAATACAAAATATCAATTTTTTTATCTTCTATAAATGTATTTATTAATTCTTCACATTTATTAAGATTAAAATTTGATGTTTTATTCTCAATCATTTCAAGCTCCTCAAAAGTTCTTCGGATTATTTGAAACGGAATTCTAAAAATTCTTCTCAATTTGTCTTCGTAAATTTCTTCTAGTTTATACCTACTTTCCTTATTTTTATTAGATAAGAATTGATTTTTTAGGTTTTCAAATTGAGAGATACCAATTTTATCTATAAGATCTCGAACAATTGGATGTTTATAGTATACTTTTCCTAAATCATCAACATTATCTTTACTAATTTCAACGACTTTATCATCGTTAAAAGTTAGAATAATTTTTTTAAAAGGAAAGTCACTAAGTCTAAGAAAATTTTTCTTTAAAGTATAATAGAACAGATTTAATATCTGAGTTTTGCCAATTCCATTTTCTCCTGCAAGGATCTTTATATTTTCATCAAAAGGAATATGAACATCATTTGTTCCAAATAATCCATAGACTGAGAATGATTTTATAATATTAGCTTTCATTTTTACTCTTTTTTAAACAAAAATAGTTATTTTAAAGGACAAAACACAAGGCTTTTAATCAACTCTGAACATAAAATCATTGCGTAATATTGTACCTCAACTGTACGCCACCCGTAGTGGTAGTTCGGCGAAACGAACTGGATACTCGAGGGTCATTGAGGGTTTGCTCCATATAAAACTGAAGGTTCAATTGTTGATTTACCACATAACTTATCACAGGGCGAATTTGAAAGTTCAAATTTCCGCCGGTGGCAACTCCTTCAATCTCTGCGTCCAACTGCCTTTGAATGGTGCGAGTATCTCTGAATGTAACATCAAGGCGCATATCTACATCATTTTTCAAAATCACGGCTTTGCCTCCTGATTTGAAAGGCAATTTCATATTGGCTTTGGTAAAGCCTACACTCACGACTATACTTTGGTTATTGATTTCGGCAATTTGGGCATTGGATAGATTCAGAGTCAAATCCCGTTCTTTGTTATAATCTAGGCGCAAGGTCAAATTGCTTTTGGTGCGCAAGTTGATACCCAAAACCGGATTAAACCTTTCGCTAATCACAACTTGCCCAATGACATAAATAGGAATAAATTGATTTTGCGCATTTTTTCTATTGGGAAATGAATAATCTAATTCACTGCTATTCAAGCCCAAAAACCCCGACCCGTAGTCGAGCGAACTGGTATAATTATTCACCCGATACTCCCCGCTATAACTATGTCTCAGCGTAAACGAAGACAAAATACTTTGCATAAAGGGCAATTTGGACAAGCCACTGTAATCTATTTGCCAATTGGGTAAGGGAATACGCGGAAAAGCTGACAAATTGATGCTACCGGCATCTTTGTTGCCATAAGCTGCCAAAAATGCCGGAATCAACACATCTTGCAAGTTGCCGGCATAGTTGCTGTCTAAGGCAGTTACATTTGGATTTTGGGCTAACAGCCTTTGGCGAATCACGTCTCGATTGTTGGCAAATTGGTCAAATACCGATGAGTTCAATTGATTGTTGTCGCGGCGAAAAGCTGTACCAATGCCAATAAATGATACACTATAGCTACCTGTTCTTAGAGGGTTTTGATTTTCAATATTACCACTACCACCTACTCGGAAAAACTCCTGATAATTGACTTGGCGTGTCTTTTTGGCATCAATTTGAATCCTAAATTCATTGAAAGGCTCAAGAGTGGCATTGAGAGTCAGATTTTCGCGCACTGCTTGAGTAAAGGGATTGCTCTGGGTAGAGTCAGTTGCCAACCAGTTGTTTTCGCGGGCGCGCCTTTGCACGTCTAGGGCATTTTGGCTACCCAAAATAAAAGGCAAGCCCGGCGCGCTGTTTACATCTAAATCCGCCAAGCCAAAATACTGAGGAGTGGGGCGAAATCCGGGGAATACCGTTTGTTCATTCAAAGCATAATTGAAATTAATTCGCTTGAGCATCAAAAGCGGTTTGACCAACTTTTTGAGCCAAGTCCAATCACGCTCTTTGACTTGCGCAGTGTCTTTCTTCTCCGGTTTAGGGGGATTTTTTTTGTTTTTGGCATCTTTTTCTTTGTCTTTATCTTTTTTCTGGGGCGGTGTCCAAGTCTCGGCTTCTCCCAAAAACTTCGATTTTCGATAAAGTTTGGACATATCCAGCCCGCCGCGCACTGTGCGGTCGCGGGCATTGGTGGCGGTATTACCAAAGCGATTTGCCAAAGAATTTTCATCACCCGGGATAAAACTGATAGCTCCAGCGTTCCAATTATAATTGGCGTTGTAGCCCAAATCGGCTGATAACCAGTCAATTATCGGAAACTTGTCCAAAGGCAGACGATAAGTCAAGGCGATTTGTTGGGTAAAGTTTTTCATCCTACCCAAGCGTTTGAGGTTATTGAGCAAAGAATCGCGTTTTTCGCGGGTGTCCAAATCGCCCGCCGGTTCATCTACCACCGCAAAAGCATTGGCATTATAATTCAAATTAAGACTTTTGGTAAAATTCCATTGCAAAGCATAAGCTCGGGTAAAAGTGAAGATTTTTTGAAACAAAGGCTCTACGCCATTGGTGGTACGGTCAGCCGCCCTAAAAAGGGTTTTGGTAAATTTGCGGTCTAAATCCGCCCTTACACTGATACTACCCGGCAGGGGCGAAAAATTGAAATCTTTGATAAACTTCAGGTAGGGTTTATCCAAAAATTTAAGGTTTTTGAAGGGTTCAAAAGCTTTTACTTCTTTGGCGTAGGTGTAAGCCAGTCCCCAACGTTGATTGATATTCCGAAACTCGGCAGTATTGATGTCTGTCCGATTTTCTTCGCTATAAGCCCAAGTAAAGGCAAAGTTTTCAAAATCCCAAAGATTGACTTTGGCATTGGGATTGGTTTTTATTTTGCGCACATTGGTAAAGTTGATACTTCGGCGAGTAAAATTTTCCTCCACTATGCGCGAGTATTCCTGCCTTTGGGTTTCATTGCCGATGGCACGCAAAGAATTTTCCAGCTTTACATCAGGGTCAAGCGGGTTGAATCTTGGCGATACATTACGCCATTCATAATCGACCAACATTGGAATTTTGAAACCCCATTTTTCCGGCAAAAATTTGTCGAGTGCCAATGTAGCTTGCACATTGAAGGTAGTGGTGTTTTTGCGGGTTCTTTCCGAAATACGTTGATTGATAGATCCAAAGCCAAAGGTAGTATGACTAGCCGAAGCCGCAATATTTGCCAAATCAGCCAAGCGAATATTGGTGCGCCCCAAAGCCGCCCAGCCGGGGGTTTGGTCAAAATCAGTAATTCTAAATTCATTGACCCAAATACACATTGACTTGGGCAGGCGGTCATCACTGCGTCCAAAATCCTGCAAATTGGGATTGCGAATACCAATCATCGCCACCAAAACCGCACTCAAATCGGGATTTCCCACCACGGTAATACGGTACTTGCCTACAAACTGACTAAAAGGTACAACCCGATTGAGTCCGGCAAGGTTGCGCGCTACTTTGGTGTCGGTCAGGTCGGTAAACTGCACATCAATTTCATTTTCGGTGGGCCAAATAATAGCTGGGTCGGTAGTGCCGCGCGGAGTCAATTTGAGTGGGACTTCTATTTCATAATAATTGTCCGTAAAGTCAGTTCCCAAACGCACCAAAGCTGTTACTTCATTGTCTTGAGCATTATCACTTTCGGCGTGGATATACATTCTTACGCGCTTATAGCTTAAGAAATCCATATTATAATTGCGAAATACGGCTCTGGCATCTCGGTCTCGTAAGTCGGTTACACACAAACGCATAGATTGCTCATTCAATACCCGATTAAAATTTACATTGGTTACATCGCGGTCGCGGATAACTCCCGGCGGCAAAGTATAAGGGGTAGAACCGGTTTCTACAGTGCTGTTTTCCTCAATATTTACCACCGAAACATTGAATTTGGCATCATAAGGCTCAATAGGCAAGCTCAAACTGCGGTCGGTTAAATCTTGCAAATAACGCCGCCATTGCGAAGCAACCATTTGCATCCGTGCCATTCTTAATACTACCGGTTGCGAAAAATTGGTCAAAAACAAGCGCAAAAACCGAATAGATTTGAAACCCTCAATGTTGCCGATTTTTTGGTCAAATTGTCGAATCGGAATTCTAAACAAGTACCAATTGACATTTTCGCGGGTTCCACTTTGTAAGGTTACATCGGTAGTTACTTGGTCAATGATAAAACCATTGCCAACGCGCAATTGGTTGGGGCGCAAAGGAATTTTATATTGATAATAACCATCTAAACTATTGAGGGTATTGTCAATATTTAAGTCTTCATTATCGGGCAAATTGGTTGCCGAAGGGGTAAAGCCACCGGCAGTACCTACCGCCGGAGAGTTGTTTTCCAGACCATTAAAGTTTTTGTAGCGTTCGATAATTTGCATATTTGCGCCATCTTTCTCCGCGCCCAGATAATAACTAAAATCATCACCCGATAAATCATTTAAAATATTTTGACGCGCTAGAGGATTGGTAACGCGGGTTTGTACGGCATTGGCATAAGTCTGAAGCGTGTCATAGATAGCTTCGTCAGTACTGCGCAAGCCATCTAAACCCACATCTTGATTGGGGCGCGCCGCCGGACTATTGTCAAAGGCATTGGTAAGGTATTGTTGATTGGTAACTAAGCCCCAACTACTGCGCGAAGTACCATTCAAATTATCGGGTGAAGCCCCCGTTACGGGCAACCCGTTTTCAAAAGCGTGTCTGCCATCGGGCAGTATATCTTCGGAGATGGTTCCCAGATTGAGGTATAAATCCCCTCCCTGCGTATTATTTTGATTAAAACGCCCATCTAGTATGCGTCCGTTGCGCCCCTGAATGAAGGGGTCTAACATCCAAAACTCCAAATACTCTACATTGGCATTGTCAAAATCAATATCCGAAGTAATGGCACGCGTAATAGCACCAAAGTTTTGTTGAGGATTGGGCAACAAGCCTTCGGAAGTGAGATTAGGATTATAATTATAGGGTCCGCGTTCTTCGGGAAAATAGGCTAAATCCATTACAATTTCATTGGTTTGGACTTGAAACACATTTTGCGCCGGAAAAATCTCTTGCGGGCGCACTAAGCGAGAGTAGTGGTTGTCCAAATCAATATTAGGCGGTAAATTGGGTCCGGTACCTCGATAAAACAAGTTATCTACATTATACCAAGCCAGTTTTGCCCGACGATGACCATAACGGCGGTCGTTGATAAGATTGGCTTCGGGATATAACTGAGGAGTAGCTCCTAACTTCCAATTGACTTGCGGAGAGCGAGTAAGACTAAAAACCGTGCGAGTACCCTCAAAATCATCAATCAGCGATACTTGTCCACTTACTTTTGAACCTGCCGGAAACAATTGGGCGTATTCGGCATAAAAACTAATGTCGGATTCGGCTTTGGTTTGCACCAAAGGCAAAGCATCAACTAAGCGAGTCAGCAACCGAGATTTGGATTGGTAATTGACATCTAAACCCAGCATTGTGTTGTTTACAGGGTCTTCATTGATATTGACTCGCGTAATGACCGGACGCTCGCGCAAGCTCATCAACGTAGCTCCAATATTCAAATGCGGATTGAATACATAATCAAAACGGGTTCCCAAAAACCTCCGCACCTGAAAATTGAATAAATCGGATTTTTCGTAATCAATTTTGATTTCTTGTCCCGAATTAATCACTGATTCATCGATGATTTGTACCTTGCCCGTAACATAATCTACGGTATATTGTACTCCCTCAACCAACGGAATACCTCCAGCTGTAACTCTTACCGAGCCTTCGGGAATATTGATGCCTTGTAAGCTGACATCATTTGCCGCTGCTCCTTCAAAACTACCCTGAATAAAAAACTTATTTTTATCGGCAGTTTGCAAAGCATCGGCTTTGGTAGAGCGATACAAGCGGTCAAATACATATTTATTAATCAAATCAACTTCATTGACCGGGTCAAATTTTAATTGTCGCGGTTCATTGGCAAAGTTGGGTGTACCCCGCAAATTAGCCCCAAAAGGCTCCAAAACCGGAAAGTAAATCTTACCATTTCTTGAGTCAATCGTCAGCCCCTCTACGTAGTCAAAGTTGCCGTCAGGTTGCGGGTCATTTTGTGGATTGAGGCGGTCTAAGCCCATTACGCGCAACAAAGGGCGGTCTTTTACCCGTACCCCCTCTTGCAAAGTTGGGTTATCAATGCCGGTAAGGTCATCTTTATAAATAATCCGCAACAAAAAATTTTGTCGATTGATTTGCGTAGCATTCAAAGAATATACGTTTTTCATCATCAAATCCCAAGTAGGCAAGTCAAGCCGAATCGACGGCGGACGAAGCATTTTAAGGTGAATCAATTGCTCAGGATTGCGGGTAGCGTAGTCGTCGGTCAGTTCGCCCACTTTAAAATTGCGCCCATTGATGGTATATTCAAAAGCTACTGCCAAGACTTCATCATTGCGCAAAGGAGTCAATAAAGAAATATAACCCAATTGTGGATGAAAAGTAAACTCGCGTGGGTTGAGCTTGCGCGCCGCCCTCAAAACGGTAAAATCTGTACCATTGCGCAAGCCTTGAGCATTTATCAATTCATTGGTGGCATTGTCGGCATTGAGTATATTCTGAACCTTTTCGAATAATTGATTGACATTGTTGCGGGGTACAGAGTCAGCCCGCGCGCCGGAAAACGAGTTTTGAAATCTGTCCACCAAGGGCTTGGCTTCGCCCAAATCCAAATAAGCGGCAATGTTTCGCAAATCTTGCGTATTGTTTACGCGGTTGGTAACATAGACCTCGATGCGGGTGATTTGCATACCCGAAGTGATTTGCGGAAGCTCCCGCAGCCATTCTTCATAGTGTTGGCGAAAAAACTGCGACAAAAAGAAGTGGCGATTATCCTCATAATCACCGGCAACAATTTCAAAGTTTCGGCGTTGTGCGCCTCCCTGGAGGCGAACTTGGTCGGCACGGGCGCGTTGATTGGAAAACACCGAGCGCATCCGCAACTTGCCAAATTGTAGCTCGGTAGATACCCCAAACAAATTTTGCGCCCCTTGAATGAGCGTAGTACTCAAAGGAAAACTCACATTGCCAAATTCAATTTTGCGAATAATGTCTTCTTCAAAACCTCGATACTCAAGTTTGAAATTGTTTTCGAATTGAAAACTGGCTTTGGTATCAAAACTCCCCGAAATCTGGAGTTTATTGCCCACTTTGCCGGTTACGGTGAGGTTGGCGTGCGGGTCAAAATTGAAATTGGTCAGCCTTTGTTGGCGAATGGGTAAGTTGGGGTTGGCAACTTTTTGTCTTTGCAACGAAAAGTCTAAATTGACAAAGCCTACGGGTTTGAACTCAACAAAATTGCCCCCAAAAATCCGTTCAAACCAAGGCGATTCCACCGGAATACGCGGAATCAAGCCCTTGCCCGAGGTGGCAGTTTCGGCAGTTTTGCCTCCGGCAAGTTCTTGCATAATATCTTTTTGGGCTTGCTCGCGCGAAAACTCGTCCATCTCGCGGTCGGTAAAAAAAGTAGGGGCGCGAAAATCACGACTGCCCAATTTTTCATCAATCAAATAGCGGCGATTGGTGCTGTCGGTATCAAAAGTGATGTCGGTTTTGATGAGGTTAGGAAAATCATAAATCATATTGCCTCGTAGTCGCCGACTCGAGAAAGGGTCAGAGTAGCGGTCTTGGGGGCTGTAAGTCGGAAATCGGGAGGGTTTGTAAGGTACAGGAGTATCTAAACGAACCAGCTTATCTTGTACCAATGAGTCGACAAAAGCGCGGATAGAATCAGCCACTAGGTTGATTGAGGTATTGCCAGATACACTATCCTTAGCCATCGCGGGCTTGGGAAAAGGTATTTGCCCATAAAAATCGGAGTGAGCGGTGCGCCAAGGTAATGCCAGCCAGACCAAACTAAGCGATAACCCAATGGCTAAAATATTTTTGAACGATAACAAGGCTTTCTAAATTAGTTAATGATGGTTATTGAATAGTTATATTTTATAACCAATTGATAATCAATGGCTTATGATACAATATTATACAAAAACACGTAGGATAATTTGGGAATCACTACCCTAAATTTGGGGAGTTTTGAATAACAATAATTCGGACAGTTTCTAGGTTCTAGTCCCGAGTTATTTACTAAGTGTTTGATAATCAGGTAGTTACATAAAAAATTTAAAATAATGTAACCTATTGATTGTCAATTACTTATAAAAACTATCCGAAGTATTCAATAAAAATGCTTTTATTTTTCAAACTTCCATTTATTAAGCCCCTACTGTATGTTTGAATAATTATCATATTTCTTATATAAAACATTGATTATCAATTAATTAAAAAAAATTAATAAATATTCTTAAAATTGAGTAACTATATAATCATTTAGTAATCAGTTAGTGATGATTTTGCAGCTTTCGAGCCTTGCAAATCTAAAGTATTATCGCTTCATATTTTTCAAGACCGACAAATTTATGGATTAGATGCCTGAAGGCAAACTTTAGCGGTCAAAAATTAGCAATTAAGCAATATAAATTACACAAAGCACTGATTTTCAATGGATTATATTTTTAAAATTGTTTTTTGTAAATTTTCTTTTGCAATGAATATTTTACAACTCATTGATTATCAGTTACTTATTCATACATAGTTTTATTTTTGCCCTCACCCAAACATTGAAAATGGGTGTTAATTGTTGTTAAATCGCTAACTTTCAAGTTATGATAACGTTTTTATTATTAATTTTAAAAATTCAAAACCAGTTAGGGTATCATTGCAAGGGCGCATTTCAAATTTACGTATTTCTATTGCCTCACCCCAACCCTCTCCGAAGGAGAGGATATAAGGTGGTAAATTTGAAATGCACCCCATTGCAAAGAAATATTTGTAAATATCTGATAATCAAATAATTATGATTTTGTGGGAAATTAATTTTAATATACTTATGAAAAATATTTGGAAATCTTGGGCGGTTTTTGTTCTGATTGTGATGGTGGCTTGCCAAACCCGCGTTACGCGCGTCGACCCGGGGCAAACCGTTGATTTGAGTGGGCGTTGGAACGATACCGACTCGCAACAAGTGGCACAGGCAATTTCGCAAGATGCACTCAACAGCAATTGGCTACGCGAAGCCGAACTAAACGACCTCAATGCCAAGCGTCCGGTGGTGATTATTGGGGTAATTACCAACAAAAGCCACGAACACATCGACCACGAAACTTTTACCAAAGATATTGAACGAGAATTTATCAAATCTAACAAAATAAGGGTGGTGCAAAACAAAACTTTCCGCGAAAAACTCCGCGAAGAACGCGCCGACCAGCAAGAATTTGCCTCGCCCGAAACCCAAAAAAAATGGGGGCGCGAGCTGGGAGCTGACTTTATGATGTTTGGCAATATCAGCTCAATTGTGGATCAAGAAGGCAAACGCAAAGTAGTGTATTACCAAGTCAATCTGGAATTGACCAACATCGAAACCAATGAAACGGTGTGGATTGGTGAAAAAAAAATTAAAAAATACGTGAGAAATTTTTAGAAAGCGAATGAAAAATCTTGGTTCCTCCGACTTTTTAGCGCGTGAGCTTGTCTATGAAGACACCGACAAGGGCATCAAATACTTAACGCAACTGTTGGACATTTGAGAAACGCCTCACTGAAAGTATGTTTTCTTGTCATCCTGAGTAAAGCGAAGGAACTTAGCTCTGAGCTGAGAACGGCTGAGTTCCTTCGCTTCGCTCAGGATAACAAATTTTTAAAGGGGGTTTGCTAAACTCTCAAATACCTGATAATTCCGAAACTTAAATTACCAATTTCATTCATTCAATTGTATGTGCAGGTTGCCAAACTTTGATTCTTTTTGGGATAAATCGTCCAAATTTAGATTTAAGATATTGATAATCAGTATTTTAGCTCTCAATTGTACGGCTTGTATGACTTATTATCAAAAAAATGCAATGTTTTATCGCAATTTTGAATTGGGCAATCTGTCGCAAGCTGAGTCAAGTCTTGAAAAAAATCCCAAAGCCGCCAAAAGCAAGAGTAAATTGCTTTATTTTCTCAATTTGGGCGTAGTTACCTCTTTGCAAGGTAAATACGAAGAATCCAATCAATATTTTGAAGAAGCTTATCGTTTGGCAGATAATTACAATCGAAATTATGCTCACGAAGTTTTGGCTTTTTTTACCAATCCAATGGTAGTCGATTACAAAGGCGAAGACTTTGAAGTTTTGCTTTTACATTATTATAAAGCCCTCAATTTTTTGAAAATGGGCGACAAATCTGCCGCTTTGGTAGAATGTAAGCGGATGAATTTGCGACTTCAGGCTTTAAGTGATAAATATGATTCTACCGAAAAATACCGCCGCGATGCCTTTATTCACAACTTGATGGGCATTATTTATGAAGCCAACGGCGAAACCAACGATGCCTTTATTGCCTATCGCAATGCTGTTGAAATTTACCGCGAAGATTATCAAAAAATGTTCAATGTAAGCCTACCTGAGCAATTGAAAAAAGATTTGTTGCGCACGGCTTATCAAATGGGTTTTTATGAAGAATTGACAAAATATGAAACCGAATTTGGTTTCAAACACCAAGCTCAAAGTGGCACCGGCGATTTGGTGTTTTTTTGGCACAATGGATTGGGACCGGTAAAGTCGGAATGGTCACTCAATTTTGCTACTTCGTTTCGGGGTGGGCAGGTTATTTTTGCCAATGAAGAACTGGGTTTGCGATTTCCTTTTCCTTGGGAAGTGCGCCACAATGACGAAGGCAGGCGCATTGATGCCCTCGCCGGAACCGATTTTTTACGGGTGGCATTTCCGCGTTATATCCAACGCCAACCTTATTTTGAAGGCGCAGAGCTACGCTGGCAAAATCAAATCCAACGCCTCGAGCTAGGCGAAGACCTCAATGCCATTGCTGTCAAAACCTTGCGCCAACGAATGGTATGGGAAATGAGCAAAGCTCTTTTGCGAGTAGCGGTCAAACGTGCCGAAGTATCGGTTTTGCGCAAAAACAAAGAATATGGCTGGGCGGTTTTGCTCAATGCCGTCAATAATTTTACCGAAAAAGCCGATACCCGCGCTTGGCATTCTATTCCGCATAGCATTTATTATACTCGAATGAGCTTGCCCGCCGGCAAACACGCCGTTGATTTTCAGGCTTATCACAATGGCACGCCCAAAACTTGGAATTTTAACTTTGAAATTCGAAAAGGGCAAACCATTTTTCATAATTTTCACTCGTTGGAGAGCAATACCCAAATTCCTAATGGCTATTCGCAGGCTTGGTGATTTTTGGATCTTCACCACTTTTCAGGAATTGCCTTTGGGAATTCCATTGAATTCTGAAAAGCCTCTCGCTTTTCAGTGATTCTGAGCGAAGTGAAGAATCTAAAGCGTTGATTATCAAGAGTTTCAGATTCTTCGCTTCGCTCAGAATCACTGAAATTGATAAATTTCAGAAAAAAGATTCTCATAAATTGATAAAAAGCCACCTTTTTTAAACAATAGTTCGGACAGTTTCTAGTTCCGAGTTGTTTACTAAGTATCTGATAATCCTCCAAAGGCGGACACAGTCAGCTAGTAACAAGAAATAATACTACTATACAAAATATGTTTTTACGCAAAGACGCTAAGACGCAAAATGTTGATTATCAATGATTTATATTTATCGATTTGAAATTTGTATAGTAGTATGAAATAGCATAACTAACTGATTATCAATTACTTACAAAAAATATCCGAACTATTGTTATAAAAAGCTAATTATTCTACATTTACCTCACCATTTCACCATTTTACCCTTTACTCACTAATTTTACTACATTCTCAACGTGGTGGGTGTGCGGAAACATATCTACCGGCTGCACTGCCGCAATCGTATATTTTTCGGCTAAAATTGCCAAGTCGCGGGCTTGCGTAGCCGGATTACAACTTACATATACAATGGTGTGCGGGTGGGCTTCCATCATCACCCGAATTACGTCTTCGTGCATACCGGCACGCGGTGGGTCGGTAATGATGACCTCCGGCTTGCCGTATTGCGCCAAAAACAAAGGATTGAGCAGGTCTTTGATGTCTCCGGCAAAAAAAAGCGTATTGTTGATTTGATTGATTTGCGAATTAATCCGAGCATCGGCAATGGCTTCGCTCACATATTCCAAACCGATAACCTGCCGCGCTTGGCGCGCTACAAAATTGGCAATAGTACCCGTGCCGGTATAAAGGTCATAGACCAATTCATTGCCTTGCAAATCCGCCATTTGCCGAGCTACTTTGTAAAGCTCAACGGCTTGGGCGGAGTTGGTTTGGTAAAATGATTTTGCCCCGATTCGAAATCGCAAACCTTCCATTTCTTCTTCAATATAAGGCTTTCCGGCAAACAATATCGGCTCTAAATCCAAAAAACTATCGTTGCGCTTAGGATTGATAAAATATTGCAACGAAGTGATTTGTGGGAATTTTTGTTGCAAAAACTGTAGTAATTTAACAATGTGTCCTTCATTTTCGGAATTGACGTGGGCAAAAACCACCGCCACCATCCAATCACCCAGACTGGTGCTGCGAATCAGCAAATTGCGCAAAAAGCCGGTTTGGGGGCGCAGATTAAAAAACTCCAAACCATTTTGCAAGGCATATTCTTTGACCGCCAAACGAATCGCATTGGAAGGCTCGGCTTGCAAATAACAATGCTCAATATCCAACACACGGTCAAAAAAAGTCGGGATATGAAAGCCCAGTCCGTTTTTTTCTAAATCTCCGCCCTTGTTGAGTTCTTCGGCACTGAGCCACCGCCAATTGGAGAAAGTAAACTCAAGTTTGTTGCGATAATATTCGGTTTGCTTAGAACCGATAATCGGCTGAATATCAGGGAGTTCTAATTTGCCAATGCGGGTAAGGTTGTCTATTACTTGCTGTTGTTTGTATTGCAATTGAAGACTGTAAGGAATGTGTTGCCATTTGCACCCGCCACAAGTGCCAAAATGCGAACAAAAAGCCGCAATTCGCTCGGGCGCAAGCTGATGATACTTGACCACTTTGGCTTCAAAATATTTTTTATGTTTTTTAATAATTTGTAAATCCACCACATCGCCCGGGGCAGCTTGGCTACCAGCCACGAAAATAACGCGGTCTTGATGTCGAACTAAACATTTGCCTTCGGCGGCAAAATTTTGAATGGTTACTTGTTCAATCAAAGGGTATTTATTTTTTTTTCTCATTAGTTCAAAAATAATTACAAAACAAAGCTAAAAAAAATAGTTCGTTGGGTTTCTAAGCCCCCTGTCGCGCCAAAGGCGGATTGAGTTCTGAATTGAAAACTAACTACTTGAAAATCAATCATTTATAGAAAAATTTAGGTTCAATCGTTAATTCGGGGATTGAGTCCAAACCCTTAGAAGCCGTTTTAAAATAGGATTAATCAATCGTTTATTAGAACGCAGATTTTTATGATTT